>NZ_JAMXFI010000122.1:0-24291 GCF_025460875.1 Microvirga yunnanensis | reverse complement strand
TGGCGTGTCGGCCCAACTTCTTCCTGCCCGTGCGGGTGCTCTCGCGGCTGTTCCGACGCCTGTTCCTGGATGGGCTTGCTCGCGCTCAGGCGGCCGGGCGCCTGGGCTTCTTCGGAGCTCAGGCGCACCTGGCCGAGCCGGAGGCGTTCAACGCCTTGCTGGCGGGGCTGCGGCGGATGGAGTGGGTGGTCTACTGCAAGCGCCCGTTCAGCGGGCCCGCCGCGGTGCTGGCGTATCTGGCGCGCTACACGCATCGGGTGGCGATCTCAAACTCCCGGCTGATCGCCTGCGATGCGGAGGGGGTCAGCTTCCGCTGGAAGGATTATCGGGTGGACGGGCGTGCGCGCTCCAAGGTGATGCGGCTGAGCGTGGATGAGTTCATCCGCCGTTTTCTGCTGCACGTGCTGCCCGATGGCTTCCACCGCATCCGCCATTACGGGTTGTTCGGCAATGGCGTGCGTCAGGCAAACCTCGCTCGTGCACGGACGCTGCTGGCGGCGGCGGCCGACAAGCCGATGGCCGATGCTCCTGATGCACCGATTGAGCCGTCGCGGTGTTGCCCGTGCTGCGGCGGGCGCATGCTCATCATTGAGCGGTTCGCCCGCGGATGTGCCCCCTACCCGGCGCCCTCTCACCCGATCCGGATCGACACCTCATGACCTCCCGCCTGCCCGCTCGTGACCGTCATGGCACTGACGATGGCCGCTGCATTCAGCGCACCGGCGCTCGCTGTGTCGCTCTCTGTGGTGATCCCCATGCGGTGTCTTGCGGGCCGCTGGCGCTTCGATGGTCTCCTTCGCTGGATTGGCGGTGCTCTTCACGGCGCACTCACCCACACCGGATCTCGTCAGTGATAGTGGCTCAGCACCCTATGCCGACGCCACAATCCCCATAACATCCGCAGCCCCTGCGCGGTGGGCCGCGGTTTCCTCCTTTGAGGCTTGTCGAACGCCTGCCGCTCGTGCAGCAGCACCGTCCCGCCGCGGCAGGCATCCAACAAGCCTTAACATCAAGAGACCTTCCATTTCACCAGTTTGGCGCAGGGCCTGTGTGGAAGGGAAATCACTCTTGGTGTCGATCCGATGCAGATGTGGAGTTTGGAGGCAGGATGGCGCAGTGGGTTACATGGCGCACCACCCTGCCGCCATACTCGTAAATGGCCGTGCCGCACCAGTGCCCTCCGCGGGTCTCGCCGGTATCCCCCGGCAAGGCACGATACTGGATCGTTTGATCCGCCACATCATCCCATTCGCCATCGACGTACATTTGCACCCCAGTCGGGGTCACGCGGTAAGGAGCAGGTCGACAATCATGCTCGTCGCAGCAACTCGCGCCGACCTTATCCGTGAGGTGTGAGTAGATGTCGTGAGCTTCCGATGGAAGCTCAGGATCCAATGAGAGCACGGCAACGACGAGGGCAAGCTTGAGGGGCATGGGCCGCTCCATCCCTGACAAGACCGGCGGCGCTCCTAAGAGCGTCAAGACGAACGCCACGGCCCATTATACGCCAGACCTGCGCAACTTCCGATAAGCGCATGGGTGGAATGGGTAGCAGGCCCCACGGAAGAGCCATGGCGGCCTCTCATTCCCTTGGCCAACAATGGCCTGGAGTGATAAATTCAGCCGATGGGATCAGGCACGGGAGCAGTGCCATGCGGTATCTCATCAGTGTGGCCTTAGGGCTTGTTCTCGCAACCGGAGCATGGGCTCAACAATCCGGATCAGAGCCACCGCGCATCGCTGTCGAGAAGGTGGATCTTCAGGCCGCCGCCCGGCCTGTCGGAGGGCTGATGGCCCGCAGGATGCGCGAGCGCGGCGAGGAGCCGAAACCGACACCGGGCGGCAGCATCGAGGGGCACTTGGCCAAGCCTGAGGGGAATGGTCCCTTTCCCGCTGTCGTGGTGCTGCCCGACTGCATCGGCCTGACCCCGTTCGTCCGCGAGACACTCCCGGCACGGCTGGCATCGTGGGGCTATGTCGCCCTTGTGATCGACAGTTGGACGTCGCGTAATGCGCAAGCCGGGTGTTTTCTGAACGGTCAGGAACCTGCCGGCGTAGACCGGGTTGCTGACGCTTATGGCGGGCTCTTCTACTTGGCCGGGCTGCCCATGGTGCAACGCGACCGGGTGGGTCTCCTCGGGTTCGCAACCGGTGGGGTGTTCGTCCTCACGCTGGCCGATCCCCAAACGCTGTCGAGTGTGGTCAACAGCGAGAACCTCAGCTTCAAGGGAGGGGTCGTGTTCTATGCGCCCTGTGCCGAGGTGATCCGGAACCCTGCATTTCCGCTGCTGATCCTGGTGGGACAGGACGACCGGCGGACGGGAGCACACTGCGAAGAGGGCGCCCGTCCCACGGGGGCAGACGGCAACCCTGTTGAAGTCCACGTCTATCCCGGCGTGAAGCACGGCTTTGCCGACCCACACTGGGACCCAACGGGTGAGATCCTCGGGTTTCCGACAGCCTACGATCCGAAGGCCGCCGAGGATGCGCAGGCCCGCGCTCACGAGTTCCTTGACCGGACCCTCGGCCGAAAGTAGTCGCCATGAGCCTTATGACCACCCTGATGCTGGCCGGCGGGTTGTTGCTCCTGAACGGGGCAGCGGCTCCGGCAGAAACCAGGGTTGATCTCGCACTGGTGCTGGCGGTCGACGCCTCGTTTTCAATGGAGCCGGATGAGCAGGACCTCCAGCGGCACGGCTTCGCCGAGGCGTTCCAGTCCCCCGAGGTCCATCGGGCGATCCGCCAGGGCATGCTGGGGCGCATTGCCGTAATCTACGTGGAATGGGCCGGAGCCTTCGATCAGGAGATCATCGTCCCCTGGACCGTCATCGAGCAGCCCGCCGATGGCCCGGCCTTCGCCGAGCGGCTTTTGCGGAACCCGGTCCACCGCATGGGCTACACGTCCATATCGGGCGTCATTGACTTCGGCATCCAGCAGTTGCGTCACAGCGGCCTGCAAGCGGACCGTCAGGTGATCGATATCTCGGGTGATGGGGCCAACAACACCGGTCGTACCGTGACCCTGGCCCGCGACGAGGCCCTGGCTCACGACGTCACCATCAACGGCTTGCCGATCATGCTGAAGAGGCCCAGCAGCCTCTGGGATATCGAGGATCTCGACCTCTACTTCCGCGATTGTGTCATCGGCGGTCCAGGGGCCTTTCTGGTTCCCGTGCGGGAGAAGGCGCAGTTCGTCGAGGCCATCAAGGCTAAGATCATCCGGGAGATCACGGATCGATCAAATCCTCGCTCGCTTATCCAGCCTGCCCATGATGCCTTACCGACGAATTGTCTGGCTGGCGAACTCCGACGACACCAACCGACAGCCAGATGATAGGGTGTCGTTCGATCCCGTTTTGCCTCAAGCGGTCCGCTCAGAGCCCTCTCAGGGGGAATTCCAGCGTGAACCGGAGCCGGGTTCAGCAGGGCTGACCGTCAACGTTCCGTTGAGCTGCGCGGCCATGCTGGTGACGACGCGCGTCCCAAGGCTTGTCCGGGAGCAGCCGAGATCGAAGTCGCTCGGCAGACCACGGCCAAGGTCCGATACCTCGAGCCGGTAGTGCTCCTTGGTCGTGCGCGTGCTGGCGACCCGCGCTTCGCCCTCCTTACCGGGGGCGTAAGCGTACTTGTAGGCGTTGGTGACGAGTTCATTGACGGGCAGGCCGAGCGGAATGGCCAAGTCGGCCGACACCATCGCGGACTCGACCTCGACCACCGTCGCATGCCTGGCGCGGCGGTGGCGACCGCAGCGGCCAGACTGGACAGAAAGGACGCTAGGCCGACCTCGCTCGCATCCGCCCGGCGCCAGAGCTGGTCATGGACTGTAGCCACCGCCCGGACCCGCCAATTCCTGCCCCTGCTCGTCACGAGCTAGGAATTGACCTTCGTAGGTATCGAAGAAGAAGCGAGGCAGTGGCACTCCGGCGCAGGAAAAATGATTAACCTTCAGCGCCTTATTCCCGGTTCCATACTGGACCTTAGGCAAAACTTTGGGGGTTGAAGCTGGAGGCCAGCGAGGATGACATAGCCCAGGTCCCGGCCAATGCTTGGGCTAGCCCCCTGAGAGGAGATCGCGCCCATGAAACCTCTGACGGCCTTCAAGCTCGTTCGCATGGTTCAGGACGAGCACCGCACCGAAGCCGAGTTCGAGGGAACCGGAGCCGAAGGCGGACAGGAGATCACCCTGATCCTGAACAACATCGATGCCCAGGAGGTCGATCTGCACGTCGGCGAGCGCTACACGCTGAACATCCAGCGGTTCCATCCTGGGGAGACGATTGGTGCCAAGCCAGCGCTATGAGGTTAGGGCGGAGTTTCACATGGCGAGGGATAGCCAGAGCCGCATATGAAAAAGGGCCGCGCCCGGTCTTTTGACCATGTGCGCGACCCTTCCGGCCCGTAGTTGCCCCCACGGGAGATCACCGCATACCTACCTCGAAGGAGGTATGCAATAAGTACGGATCCCTAGCTTGGGACCAACCGGTGTCAGAACACCGCACCTGGACTGCAAGTAGAGCAGTGACAGGATGAATCCGATCTGAATAGATGATGATCAATCGGAGCCCTTTTTGCCCCTACGGGTCCGACACCTTGAGCGCCCTCTGCGGAGCGGCGCTTTTCTTAGCTTTAGCGTTCTTCTACTTACGTTCCGTATAGGGTCTCATCGGAACTTCGCGGCCTCTCAAAGATCATGATGAATGACGTGATTGAAGTCCGCCCTGGAATTTGATGGCATCGTGTCAGGCACATGAGATACTATATTACGTGTCTTGGGACTGGGGTTGTGCCAAGGCCAGTGAACAAGCCTTTTCAGGTTGAAAACAGACAATCTTTGTCCTGATCCTGGCTTTCGTAGTAAAATGACAGGCCGGTCGCCAACGACAGGAGGGTAGCCATGAACAGGCTTTACACTCTCGCGTCAGTTGCGTTCTGCGTTACCGCCGCCTCAGGCTATGACAAGCCGACCAAGGACATACCGACTGGTGGCCCTGAATACATAGCAAAGGCGATGATGGCGGCTCCCCAGGATGTCGGCAAGAAATCCACCATCGCACGCATCAACGAGAAATTCGAGCCCACCGAAGTTCTGCAAAAGGGAACAAATGGCTTCACCTGTGGCATTGAGCCCAGCGGCGTCCCATTCTGCGCCGACGAGGGTGGGATGGCATGGTACAGGGCCATCTATAACGATGCCGATCCGCCTGCTCAGGCTGGGTTCATCTACATGCTGACGGGTGATCAAGGCACCAGCAATCATCAACCCGGCGCGAAAGACCACTCACATTGGGTGGAGACCGGACCGCACATTATGATCACAGGCAAGGCCGTGCAGGAGATGGCAGCCTCTGCCTCGTACCAAAATGTCGTTGATGCCGATCCGACACAGCCCTTCGTGATGTTCCCTGGCAACAAGTACCAGCACCTGATGATCCCTATGGACATGAGTTCGGCACATAGCCACGCTGCGGCCGCCACGGATACATCAATGTCTCCGAAGAAATGAGTTGAACACGTCCTCAGCCGCGTCTGACCGGTCGCGGCTGAGGACGTGAAATGGATCCGTATTTGAGGGCTCATCGGCGAGCCGCTTGACCTGAAGACCAGCAGCAACTCACAAGCGAGAGGATGCGCCATGGCTATGATGATCATCCACCACCGCGTTCAGAACTATGAAGCTTGGCGTCCTGTCTATGACGCGCACGAGCCCGCACGAAGCTCAGCAGGCCTGACCAACGGAAGAGTGTTCCGCTCGGCAGAGGACCCGGATGATCTCGTGATCCTGTTCGACATGGCCGACCGCCAGAAAGCTGAGGCATTTGCTGCGTCGGAGGATTTGAAGACCGCCATGCAGCGCTCGGGTGTGCAAGGCAGACCTGACGTGCAGTTCGTCGGATAGCAGACTGCCTCTATGTGTTTGGGTAGCCGTAGCGGCCCGAAGCAGAGTGTACTGGCTGATGGAGCGCCCCCGAACAGCCAAGACGCCGCCGCATGTCAGGTTCAGCCCTGGCGCAGCCACACCAAGGCTGCTGGACCTCACCAGCTTTGACGCCTTATCAGCCATCAAGGAGAGCGAATATGACCGTAAGAATGCTTACCGCGATGGAGGCCACCGATGGAAGGCCGCAGTGATACCATCGTGCAGATCGGCAGCTTGGAACTCCACTTCTTGGTTGATGAGACCCAAGGTTCCGGGAGCGTCGTGATGTTTGAGTTTCTGGTGCCAGCCGACGCTCGGGTGCCAGCCCCCCATTATCATCTCGAGGTCGATGAGATCGTCTACGGGCTGGAGGGAATACTCACGACCACCCTTGATGGTCAAAGGCACGAGCTTCGGAAAGGCGACAGCCTCCTCCTGCCCCGTGGAAGCGTCCATCACCATGAGAACCTGCACTCTGAGACGGCACGGGCTCTGATCGTCCTAACGCCCGGCTCCATCGGACGGCGCTACTTCGAGGAGGTGGCCCAAGAGGTCAACGTGCCGGGCAAGCCGGATCTGGCGAAGATTCAGGAGATCATGCTTCGTCATGGTCTTGTGCCAGCTTAACTGCTTGTCGGCACAAAGCGCCCGTGAGGCTCAAACCGTTTGACGATCTGAAGGTGTCCTGTCCCGCCTCCATGGTGGTTAGAAGCGGAGCGTTGATCAGCGAGCCGCTTGATCTCAAACACCGCCGCCATGACAAAGGCAGAACCGACGAGGAGGGTCACAACAGTCGTGAAGGTCCCTTCCTGAACGCCGGGGTTCATGCCGACCAGCGGGATCAGCAGTAGGGCCGGAATGCCGAGCGTGATCCCGGCAAGGATGCCGATGGGGTTAGTGGTCTCGTCAAGCCGCTGAGGCCGTCGCGCCGCAACGTTCTGGGTCCAGAACTTCCCCGACCTGAGACACTCCCGGAACCAGCGAAAGGTTAGAATGGTCAAATTGCAGGGGGCGCGGAACAGGCGTATCCTGGACCAACGATCGATTCAGCCCCTCCGGCGGCCTCCCGACGCCGATCCAGCGCCCACGCCGCCCAGCGCAGGGAGCATCCCATGGCTGCGCGCTTGGCCCTCGTTGCCGCGTTCCTCATCAGCCTGCTGCTCCCCGCCCAAGCCCACCACATCGCCTCGCATCCAGTGGATGAGCCGGATGCCGGCTCGCTCGAACCCTCCCTGGCAACGACAGGAGCCGACCTGGCCCTGGTGCTGGCCGTTGACGTGTCCCCCCCGATGGACGTCGAGGAGCTGACGCTGGAACGACAGGGCTTCATCGAGGCATTCCGGTCGCCTGAGGTGCACGAGGCGGTCCGGAAAGGCTCCGCCGGCCGCATCGCCGTCATGTACGTCGAGCGGGCCGGCAGCTCACAGCAGCAGGTCGTCATACCCTGGACCGTGATCGAGCATCCCGCGGACGGGCGCGCATTCGCGGCTCGCTTGGCCGGCAGCTCCATGCACCAGGGCAAGCACACTTCCATCTCCGCCGCCATCGACTTCGGCGTCCAGCAGCTTCGGGAGGGCGCGGTCCGTGCCACACGCCGGGCGATCGACATCTCGGGGGATGGAGCGAACAACCAAGGCCGGATGGTGACCCTGGCCCGCAACGAGGCCCTGGCTCACGACGTCACCATCAACGGATTGCCGATCGTGCTGAAGCGGCCTGCCGGCACCTGGGAGACCGCGGAGCTGGACCTGTACTTTCGCGACTGCGTCATCGGTGGCTCGGGCGCGTTCATGATCCCGGTTCGCGAGCCGAGCCAATTTGCCGAGGCCACCCGGCTGAAGATCGTGCGCGAGATTGCGGATCGCCCGCAGGCCCGAGCCCTCGTGCAGCGTGCCGGGGGAGAGCGGCCCAGGTGCTTTCATGATCCGTGTTCGGAGGAAGGATCGGTGTGCTGAATCCGCCGAAATCCCTTCGGGACCGGCGCGGCAGCAGGAAGGATCATCGACATTCCGCAACCTGAAATCCAGGCCAGGCTGAGCCAGGCTGCAACCGGTGAGCAGAGGGAGGCAAGATCATGACGAGGATTTCGATATCGGCAGCCCTCGGAGTCATCATAGCGGGGCTTGCCGCCACGGGAGCGTCAGCCCAGGCGACACTGACCAGTATTAAGCAGAAGGGCGTCCTGACCTGCGGCTCGAACCGGGGCGCTCCCGGCTTCGGCGCGCCGGATGCGCAGGGTAACTGGACCGGCCTCGATGTGGATCTCTGCCGCGCCATCGCGGCCGCCATCTTCGACGACCCGGCCAAGGTGCAGTTCGTCCCGCTTTCGGCGCAGGATCGCTTCACGGCCCTCAGGTCCGGACAGGTCGACGTGCTCGCCCGCAACTCGACGGCGACCATGTCGCGCGATACCCAGCTCGGTCTCGAGTTCCCCGCGATCAACTACTTTGATGGCCAGGGCTTCATGGTCCGCAAGACGCTCGGACTTGCCTCAGCCAAGGAGTTGAATGGCAAGTCGGTCTGCACCGACCAGGGCACCACGACCGAGCTCAACCTCGCCGACTATTTCCGCGCCAATGGCCTGACGTATAAGCCGGTGAGCTTCGCGAATGCGACAGAGGCGAAGGCGGCCTATGAGGCCGGCCGCTGCGATGCGATGACAACCGACATCTCCGGCCTCTATGCCGTGCGCCTGACCCTCTCGAACCCGGACGATCACGTGATCCTGCCGGAGGTGATCTCGAAAGAGCCGCTCGGGCCGGCGGTGCGCCAGGGCGACAACCAATGGGCTGACATCGTGCGCTGGACCTTCAATGCCATGCTCGATGCCGAGGAGCTCGGCGTGACGAAGGCCAACGTCGAGCAGATGAAGGTCTCGGCCAATCCGGAGATCAAGCGCCTGCTCGGCACTGAGGGCAAGTTCGGCGAGGCCATCGGTCTGACCAATGACTGGGCCGTGCGCATCATCAGGCACGTAGGCAACTACGGCGAGAGCTTCGAGCGCAACGTTGGCGAGGGATCCCCACTCAAGATCAAACGGGGCCAGAACGCGCTCTGGACCAAGGGCGGCCTCCAGTACGGCCTGCCAGTCCGCTAGTCCGAGTAGCCGCAAGCACCTTGGAGCATGCCCATTACCTGAAGAAGGAACGCCTCTTCTCGCAGCCCTCTGGTCCGGAGATAGAGGGCCTGTGTGCCGTAGGCGTCCACCTCCAGCACGCCTGGGCATGAGGCGTGCTCATGTGCCCGGTTCGCGAACTGCTGCGCATGCACCAGTTCGTGGACGAGATAGCTCCGCGCGAGCGGGGTGCCAGGATCGAGATCGTCAGCGAGCAGGATCTCGTGCGTGGCCGGTACGTAGACGGCAGTTACGGTCTCGCCGTGGTTCCCGCCAATGGCCGCCGGGAACACGAGCCGGTCCAGGCGCTCCTTTCCGGCCAAGCGCACGCAAGCCATTGGAGCTGGGGTGCCCATCTCTTCCGTCACGAAGGCTCGTGCCTCAGCGATCCAATCGCCCTCAAGGCATCCGTCGGATCCGCCCGCCCTGGCCGGGGCAGGATCAAAAGTGGCCAACGGCAACGCGAGGGTACAGGCGACCAGGGCAATCACATTAGCTAGACGGAGCGTGTTCCGTGGAGCAAGGGGTGGATCGTTATCGCCGTTTTGGCATCGGGACGAGCGAGTTTTCGCCATCGCATCAATCCTCCCAAATGAGCAGAAAGCGCGGTCTGCGATTTGGGACGACGGAGCGTTAGACGGGCGTGAGGCGGGTGCCTCCCGGCATTTCGTGGATCCTGGCGCGGTGCTAGACTGGTCCTGCTGCGACAGCGTCCGAGGCCTCCATGACGGAACTCGAGATCGCACTGCTCGATGGGCTTCGCCTGCGGCATCCCGTCCGCGGACCCATCGAGCTCGCGGGCGAGAAGGGTCCCCAGCTCCTGGCGCGCTTGGCCTTCCGCCCCGGCGCAAAGCATCGGCGCAACACCCTCCAGGCGTTGCTGTGGCCAGACTCCGATCCGCCGCATGCCCAGGGCAACCTGCGCTTCGTCCTGCATCAGCTCAGAACGATCCTGGGCGGAAGCTCGGGGCCGCTCCGCAGCGACAGCCAATCGGTCTGGCTCGACCTGGACCGTGTCACCGTCGATGTCGGGCGCTTCGAGGCGCTCGCGGCGGAAGGCACCCTTGAGTCGCTCGCGAAGGCCTGCGATCTGTACCGCAGCGATCTGCTGTCGGATGCGGTCGATCTCACCCCCGAATACGAGGATTGGCTCCTGCCAGAACGGGAGCGCCTGCGCGATGTGGCGCGCTCGGCCTTCTGGAACCTGTTCTCGCTCCGGCTGTGGCGCGGCGAGGTGACGGAGGCCAAAGCCTGTGCCCAGCGCTACCTCGCGATCGATCCCTATTGCGAGCGCATGCACGCGGCGCTGATGCGGCTGCATCTGACCCAGGGCGAATGGGCGTTTGCGGCCGAGCACTATGGCGAGTTCCGCGCCCGTCTGGCGCGGGATCTCCAGATCCAGCCAAGCGCCGAGGTCGAGCAACTCGCCCGGACCGTGAGCCAGACCCCTAGGCGCTCCACCCCGGAGCCGTTCAATGCTGCCTGGATTCTGGGCCGCAGCGACCTACCGTCGGAGGGCAGGCCCCTCGTGGCCGTCCTGCCGTTCCGGGACCTCTCCGAGGACCAAGCGCTGGTCAGCCTGCCAGCGGCCCTGACGGAGGATGTCATCAGCGATCTGGCGCGCTTTCGCCGGCTCGGAGTCCTCGCCCGGCACACGTCCTTCGCACTCGGTCAGGAGGCTGACCCGGAAGGTCGGCTGCGCCAACTCGGTGCCCGCTACACGGTCGAGGGCAGCATCCGGCGCACCGGCAACCGCTTGAGCGTGACCGCGCGGCTGGTTGATAACGCGTCGCAGCGCCAAGTCTGGGGCGAGCGCTACCAGGGTGACTGGGAGGAGCTGCCCTCGTTCCAGGAAGAGGCGGCCATGGCCATCGTGGCCTCCATCCCGGTGCAGGTCGAGCAAGCGGAGCTGGAGCGGATCCGCCACCGGGAGATACAGTCGCTAAGCGCGTATGAGCAGTGCCTGCGCGGGCGCGAGCACCAGCGCTCGATCGCTCATGCGTCACACGCCAAAGCCCTCGAGCATTTCAGCCGCGCGCTGGAACAGGATCCGTCCTCGGCCGCTGCTCATTGTGGGCTCGCCGTGTGCTACGTCTCGACCGGCGGGATCACGCCGGGAGAAGAGGATCGCCGGCGGGAGCGGGCGATCAGCCATGCGCAGCAGGCGATTGCCCTCGATCCCCTGGATCCGCAGGGCCATTGGCTGCTCGGCATGCTGCTCCAGATGCGACGCGACTTCGCCGGCGCCCGCTTTCACTTGGATCGCGCCATGACGCTCAGCCCCGGTGACGTCGAGACGCTCGGCTACACCGGCCTGGAATACGCTTATGCGGGTGAGCCCGAGCGCGGCATCGGGCAGGCGGAGCAAGCCATCCGGCTCAACCCATACTTTCCGCCGGTCTCCGCCGAGCAGATCGGCAAGGCCTGTTTCGTCGGCCGCCGGTACGAAGACGCGCTGTTCTGGCTGCGGCAGACGCCGGACCGGATCACCACCAACCGCGGCTGGCTGGCTGCGGCAGCCGCCTATGCCGGACGCCTGGACGAGGCGGCCATGCATGCCCAGCGGATGCGTGCGACCCTGCAACAACGTCTGGGCGAGGAGGAGCTGCGGGCGGTTGGCGGCCCGATTGGGTGGCTGCGATTGCCGGCCCGGTTCCAGCACGCGGCCGACCTAGAGCACTACGAGCGCGGTTTGGAGTTGGCAGGGCTGGGATGAGCGGACCAATGCCAGAGCCGGGCGAAAGTCGAGTAAGCGAGTGCAAGCGGTCAGATCGCGATTTGCCTAATGCTATTAACGACACGTCCAGCACATAGGAGCCGACTGATGGGCCTCCCCCACAGAGTGTCTTGGAAAGTCCTGGGTCTTGTACTTTTGGCCGCTTTCACGACACAACTCACCGTATCATCCCAATCGGCTGCTGAAGTGATCTATCACCGAGGGATCGATGGCGATCCCGACACGCTCGATCCCCAGAAGACCTCAGGCACCAACGAGTCGAAGATCCTGAGAGACCTGTTCGAAGGTCTTGTGGCGCACGACGCGATGGGAAAGCTGATCCCAGGTGTTGCGCAAAGTTGGGATGTGTCCGGAGACGGAAAAACGTATACGTTTCACCTGCGCCCAACCGCGAAGTGGTCCAATGGAGACCCCATTCAGGCGGCGGACTTCGTCTTCTCGTTTCGACGCCTTCTCACGCCTGATACGGCAGCAAGATACGCGAGTCTGTACTACCCAATCCTGGCGGCCGAGAAATTGCATAAGAGGCTTGGCGCGGGACCGGACGACCTTGGCGTTGAAGCGTCAGATAGCCAGACGCTCATTATAAGGCTGGAGCGCTCCACTCCCTATTTCCTCGAGCTCCTTGCGCTCCAAGCCGCGTACCCGCTGCATCCAGGCAATCTGCGAATGAACGGGTCGGATTTCGTTCGTCCTGAGGTTCTTGTCTCGAATGGCGCTTACACTCTCGTTGAGAACGTTCCCAACTCTCATGTGGTGCTGAAAAAGAACCATGAATACTATGATGCCGATGGTGTCCAGATTGATACGGTCTACTACCATCCGGTCAAGGATGTATCGGCTGGGGTGAGGCGGTTCTTGGCAGGTGAACTCCACTCGGTGAGCGATTTTCCGACGGACCAATATAAATCCTTGCGCGACAAATTCGGCG
This sequence comes from Microvirga yunnanensis, assembly GCF_025460875.1. NCBI lineage: Bacteria > Pseudomonadati > Pseudomonadota > Alphaproteobacteria > Hyphomicrobiales > Methylobacteriaceae > Microvirga > Microvirga yunnanensis. The sequence goes on along the minus strand of NZ_JAMXFI010000122.1, from coordinate 11,591 downwards.
CTCAGGTTTCGGTCGCGCCCTCTCTCGGCACCTACTACTTGGCCTTCAACACCCAGAAGCAACCGTTTAGTGACAGTCGCATTCGCAATGCTCTGTCGATGGCCATTGATCGGGAGTTTCTAAGCGAAGCGATCTGGTCCGGTACAATGCTCCCGGCCTACAGCTTTATTCCTCCGGGAATCGGAAATTATGGACAGCCAGCAGAAGCAGCTTACAAAGCGATCACCCTGATCGAACGCGAGGAAGCGGCTCGTCAGCTTTTGCGCGCTGCCGGCTATGGCCCTGGCCTGCAGGCGCTCAACGTGAGCCTCCGCTACAACGAGAGCGACAACAATCGTCGCACGATGGTAGCGATTGCCGACATGTGGAAAAACGCGCTGGGTATCAACACGACACTCATCAATTCCGACGCGACGGCTCACTTCTCACACCTTCGCAATGGCGGTGACTTTGATGTCGCCAGGGGTGGGTGGATTGCAGATTACTCCGACCCACAGAACTTTCTTTTCTTGTTCCAGTCGGACAATCCAGGTCTCAACTACTCGCGGTACCGGAACCCCGAGTTCGACGATGTGATGCGCCGAGCTGCAGACCAGACTGATCTGGCAGTGCGAGCCCAATTGCTCCACACCGCCGACACAATCATCGCTCGGGACGTCCCTTACGTGCCGCTTCTCTTTTATGCCCACAGGAATATCATCTCTAAAAAACTCAAAGGCTTTTACCCAAACCCGGTAGGAGCCAATGCAACGCGTTTCATGCAACTCACGCCGTAGATCGTTTGGACGCTGGTGGTTTTACCGTCACGGACGGCACTCACCAGACAGAGACCTTTCCGAGACATCTCAGGGATGCTGCTACAGCCGAATGGTGCTAGGCTGAAGCCGTGGCCACGGAGCGTCACGTTTGCTTGGAGGGCAGACTGTGGACGTGGGAGCCTGGTTGCGCAGCCTTGGCCTCGGCCGGTATGAGCTCGCATTCCGCGACAATGCCGTGGATGAGCACGTGCTGCCGGAACTCACGGCCGAGGACCTTAAGGAACTCGGCGTGGTGCCGGTTGGCGATCGGCGCAAGCTCCTGTCTGCCATCGCCCGCCTTCAGGCGCAAGCCGCACCGCCTGCCCCTACATCTCAGCCCTACTCCACGGAGGAAGTCCCGCAGGCGGAGCGCCGACAGCTGACGATCCTGTTCTGTGACCTGGTCGGATCAACCGCGCTGTCGGCCCGCCTCGATCCCGAGGACCTGCGCGAGGTGATCCGAGACTATCACGCCCGCGTGGCCAAGGTCGTGCAGCATCACGGTGGCTTCGTGGCCAAGTACATGGGCGACGGGGTGCTGGCCTATTTCGGTTATCCGCAGGCTCAAGAGGACGCCGCCGAGCAGGCCGTGCGCACGGGTCTTGCGCTCGTTGACGCGGTGAACCACTTGATCGCTGGGGGTGAAAGCCTCCAGGTCCGGGTTGGGATTGCCACCGGACTGGTCATTGTCGGCGATCTCCTAGGCTCCGGCGCCGCCCAGGAGCGCAGCGTCGTGGGCGAGACCCCAAACCTGGCGGCGCGGCTCCAGGCCCTGGCGGAGCCTGGTACTGTGGTGATCGCACCCAGCACACGGCGGCTCGTAGGCCCCCGCTTCGAGTGCCGGGATGCCGGCGCGGTTCTCCTCAAGGGCTTCAGTCAGCCGATCCGGGCCTGGGAGGTCACCGCCGAACGATCGATCGACAGTCGCTTCGAAGCTCTGCGCATGCACCAAGCCCCGCTGGTGGGGCGTGACCAGGAAATGGGTCGGTTGCTCAGGCGCTGGCGGCAGGCTCGGGATGGCCAGGGGCAGGTCGTCCTGATCTCGGGCGAACCCGGCATCGGCAAGTCCCAGCTCACCGCCAGTCTGCAGGAACACCTCCAGAGCACGCCTCACACCGAGCTGAGCTATTTCTGTTCGCCCCGACACAGTGACAGCGCCCTCCACCCCGTTATTGACCAACTGCAGCGTGCGGCCGGCTTCCAGCCGGGCGACACGAACGTGCAACGCTTGGACAAGCTGGAGGCGCTCCTCGCGCGAACGAATATACCGGTCGAGGATCAAGACCTGCTGGCCGATCTTTTGGCGCTACCGACCGGCAAGCGCTATCAGGTCCTTTCCCTGAGCCCACAGGCCCGGAAGGAGCACACCTTCGCAGCCCTTATGCGGCAGATAGAGATTGCGAGCCGGTCCGCCCCGATCCTGATGATGTGGGAGGATGTCCACTGGGTCGACCCCAGCTCACGGGAGCTGCTCCACGTGATCGTCGACCGTGTTCAAGCCCTGCCGATCCTGCTGGTGATGACGTTCCGCCCAGAGGCTTCACTGCCCTGGGCCGACCGCCCGCACGTTACCACAATAGCGCTCGATCGCCTGGACGACGACCGCAGTGCCGTGATCGCCGCCCGTACGGCCGGCAAAGCCCTTCCCGCGGAGATCCTCGGTCAGATTGCAACCCGCGCCGAGGGCGTCCCGCTGTTCGTGGAGGAGCTCACCAAGGCGGTTCTGGAAAGCAACTCGGTGCAGGACTGTGGCGATCACTTTGTTCTGGACAAGCCCCTGCAGGCCGGTGCCATTCCAGTCACCCTCAACGATGCGCTCACAGCTCGGCTGGATCGCAGCCCTGGTGCCAAGGAGGTCGCCCAGACCGCTTCGGCCATTGGCCGGGAGTTCTCGTACGCGCTGATCCGCGCGGTCTCTGACCAGGACGATGGATCGTTGCGGACATCTCTCGATCAACTGGTTCAGGGTGGCCTGCTCGTCCAACGGGGGGTGCCACCATTAGCGATGTACGTGTTCAAACACGCTCTGGTGCAGGATGCAGGCTATTCCAGCCTCCTGCGGGACCGCCGCCAACATCTCCACGCCCGGATCGCACGGGTGCTGCTTCATGAGTCCCCTGAAGAAGCCCGGCCCGAGACCATTGCTCACCACTGCACCGAGGGAGGCTTGTTCGAGCAGGCGGTCCTGTCCTGGCGCGAGGCGGGCGATCAGGCCGCCCGCCAGTATGCCAATCAGGAGGCGATTGCCCATTACCGGAAAGGCCTGAGCGTGCTCGAGCGGCTCCCGCCGTCTGCGGCCAGAGACGAGCTGGAGCTTGGCCTCCTCACAGCTCTCGGCCCTGTGCTGATGATGGTCATGCCGAGCTGGGCGCCCGAGGTGAAACGCATTTACGACCGGGCTCGGGACGTCGCACAGGAGCATCAGCGATCCAGCAATTTGTTTGTCGTCCTCTGGGGCAGCTGGCTGGTTGCGTACGCGCAAGAGGGACGCCCCGTCGCCCACCAGCTCATCCAGGAGCTTTATCGCCTGGCGGACGAATTGAAGGACCCGGCCTACCGGCTCCAGGCCCAGCATGCCGAATACTCCATGGTGCTCTTCGAGGGGAAGTTCGCCAGAACCCTTGAGCTGACCCGGTCCAACCTGAATCTGTATGACCCAGAGGCACACCGCGACCATGCGCTGATCTTCGGCGGCCATGACCCCGGCGTGTGTGCCTCGTGCTTCAACAGCCTTGCCCTGCTGATGACCGGCAACCCGGACCAGGCACTCGAAGGTGCCGAGCGAGCACTGGCACGGGCGCGCCAGCGATCGCATCCTCCGACCCTTGCCCATGCTCTGCGGTTCACGGGCGACCTCTATGACTTGGCCCGAAGCGACACGGAGCTCCTGCGCAATGCGGATGCCGTCTTCGCCTTAGCAGAAGACCAACGGTCAACCGTCGGTGTCGCGAATGCGAGGATGATCCGCGGCTTAGCTTTGATCCGACGGGGCGAGCTCCGGGAAGGCGGCTGTGAACTGCAGCAGGGTTTAACGGCATGGCGGGCGAGCGGGACAACAATTATGAGCCCCTACCAGCTCGGCCGCGTCGCCGAGGGGTTCCTCCTAGCTGGTGATGGGAATGCGGCACAGGCTCTGCTGGAGGAAGCTTTCGCCGCGCAGGTAAAAACCGACGAGTACTGGGTCCATGCCGAGTTGCTGCGCCTGAGAGGGGTGCTCCAGGCAGCGGATCACCAGTTTGAGCAGGCAGAGCAGAGCTTTCGTGAGGCTCTTGCGGTAGCACGCGGTCAAGGGGCCAAGTGGTTCGAACTCCGTGTCGCCACCAAACTGGCTCAGCACTGGTTGGGCCAAGGGCGTAACCAAGCAGCTCATGCCCTGCTGAGGTCCGTGTTCGGCAGCTTCACCGAAGGCTTTGGCACGCATGACCTTCAGGCTGCCAAGGCCCTGCTCGCTCTCTGTCGGACTGGTGCGCACCCGGCTGACACAGAACGGAATTGATGGAGATCCGACATGCTAAGACGAGCATTTTTCCGATGCGTGGCAAGTGTGGGTGCTCTGGCGATGGTGGGGCTGGGCAGCGCAGGAGCGCAGGAACCGCCTCGGCTCAGGCCGAAGGAGCACTATACGGTCGGCTTCTCGCAGCCGGGATCGGCCTCGCCATGGCGCAGAGCGCAGCTGGACAGCATAAGGGCCGAGGCTATCAAGCGTGGAGACCAGTTGATCTACACCGACGCGGGCGGCTCGGCCGACAAGCAGGTGGCCGATGTCAACGCGCTGATCGCTCAGGGCGTGGACCTGATCTTTCTCGCGCCGCGCGATGAGAAGCTGCTGATCCCAGCTGTGATGGCCGCCAAAAGCGCTGGCATTCCAGTGATCCTGCTCGACCGTACCGTTAACCCAAGCCTTGCCCAAGCCGGGAGGGACTACGTCACCTTCATCGGCTCCGACTTTGTTGAGCAAGGCAGGCGCACCGCCGAGGCACTAACCAAGGCCACGAATGGAAACGCCAGAATCGTTCAGCTCGAAGGCCTCCCAGGCTCGTCTCCGGCGAATGGTCGCCGCAAGGGGTTTGAGGATTTCATCCAGGCCCATCGTGACATGACGCTTGTCGCCTCTCAGCCGGCCGATTTCGAGCGCGCCAAGGGCCAACAGGTCACGGAGGCCCTGCTCCGAGTGCACCCGGACGCGAGCGCCATCTTTGCCCACAATGATGAGATGGCGATCGGTGCCATGACGGCACTGGAGGCGGTCGGCAGAACACCCGGCAAGGACGTGATCGTTGTCTCCGTGGACGGAACGCGCACCGCCCTGCAGGCCATCATAGATGGCAAGTTGCTGGCTACAGTCGAGACAAACCCACGCTTTGGCCCTGTGGCCTTCGCGACTATGGCCCGCTACGCCAGGGGCGAGCCGATCGAGCCGTGGGTGGTTATCACTGACCGCTTCTTTGATAAGACGAATGCGGCTCAATTCCTTGATAGTGCCTATTGAACGGGTGAGCGCTAACTGCCCTCGAGGGTTAAGACATCGCAGCCTTGGGTTCAGCCGGTGCCAACGTCAGCCTCGGGTCTTGGTTGTGTAAAAACGCTGACGTGTCGTTCGCTGGAGCAATTCTATGTCTCGTGAGGCCGATTAGACCCGAGAATTCACGGCAAACAAGGCTGATGTTGTACAAATAGTTCGTCGAGAGCGGACCTGTTTGTGTTTTGACACAAGCTGGGTCAAATTTGAGAAATTCAGGGGCGCCAACTGTAAGTCTGCTCACGGTGCAAGACCGGACCTTTCTGACACAATGACAAGCTGTTCCGCGATTGCGTTATGATCGAGCTGAGAACAAGACGGAAGCAAGGCTTCGAGCGACTCACTTCGTCATGCTTGGTTCCGGGACCGGAATGGCTGGGAATACGATCTGGCCGCGGCTGCTCAAATGTTTGGCTACCTATTGGCTACCTGGGAGAAGACGCATCAAAGGGCAGATGCCGGTAACCCTTTAATATTGTTGGTGAGCGCGCTGGGACTCGAACCCAGGACCCTCTGATTAAAAGTCAGAGGCTCCTGCCGGTTGATGCTGACAAACTCAGGACGATCGCTCTGCTCATAAGACGAGTATGTTTCTGCCCGCAACCATAGCCTCTGTCGCGGCCTCTCTTTAGTCTTCGAGTGGCTTGCCGCCCCTTAGCGTCCGCAAGCTGCTCGTCACACATCCGATCGCCGACAGGCCCGCCCCTAACCACAGGACAATGGCTGTCGCATTGTTGGGTGCCAGGCCAAACAGAACTGCCGCCAATGCCGCTCCCAGGGACTGACCGAGCAGCCGGGCCGATGTGGAGTTGCTTCGCTTTAGTGGAGAGCGATTTGATCGCTATCTGGCGAGCCTTTCGAACTGAATCGGACTGACATAGTCGAGCGTCGAGTGACGCCGGACGGGGTTGTAAAAACCATCGATGTAACGACCAATCGCCTGCTTGGCCTCGGCCCTCGTCTGGAAGACGGTGCGCCAGACCAGTTCAGATTTCAAGGTCTTGAAGAAGGTCTCGACCACCGCGTTATCATAACAGTTCCCTTTCCCGGACATCGAGATCCGGATGCCGTGCTTCTTCAGCTCCGCCTGATACTCGATCGAACAATATTGACTGCCGCGGTCCGCGTGATGGATCAACCCCTCACTTGGTCTGCGGATCGCCAGGGCTTTGCGCAGCGCCTCGAGCGCCAGCTCCTTGTGGAGGCTGTCACTGACCGCCCAGCCGACCACCCGGCGGGCGAAGAGATCGAGGACCACGGCCAGGTACAGCCAGCCCTCATTCGTCCACACGTAGGAGGTATCGGCGGCCCACTTCTCGTTTGGGCGCTCGGCCGAGAAGTCCTGCTCGAGCAGGTTGGGCGCAATCGGAAAAGCATGATGGCTGTCCGTGGTGCGCGTGAACCGGCGCTTGTGCCGGGCTTTCAGGCCGTTCTCCCGCATCAGCCGGGCGGTCCGGCGGCGGCCGACGGGCAGCCCTTCGGCCTGCAGCTCGCGGGTGACACGGGGACTGCCGTAGGTCTCCTTCGAACGCGCGAAGGCTGAGCGGATATGGGCCAGCAAGACCAGGTCCTCCCGCTGACGGCAACTCGCCGGACGGGATCGCCAGGCGAAATAGCCGCTCTGGCTCACGCCCAGAACCTGGCACAGACGGGTGACGGGGAAGCTCTCTTTCGCCACATCGATGAACTTGAACCTCATCGACTTCCCTCCTTGGCGAAAAAAGCCGTGGCCTTTTTCAGGATCTCGCGTTCCTGGCGCAGGATCTCGTTCTCGCGCCGCAGCCGCTTCAGCTCGGCCGCCATGTCCTCTTGGCGCTCCTCGGGCGGATCGTCGATCTCACGCTCCCGGCGGCGGTCGATCCAGTGGCGCAGGGTCGACAGGCCGACGCCGAGATCCGCGGCAAGCGCCCGTCGGCTGCGGCCGCTCGTCAGAGCAAGCCGTACCGCCTCATCCTGAAACTCTTTCGTAAAGCGTGTCTGGGGCATGGAGATCCTCCTGGGCTATAAGAGTGCTCTCCATTGTTCCGAAGCAAGACCAATGATTGCATGCCGCTCGCACCACCACTGCGCTCGGGCGGCGCGCTGGTGATGATGGCCTTGTTGTTGGGCGATTGGAACAAACCAAATCCCAAGCCGCAGACTGTCAGCCGCCAGACGATGTCCGCGGTCGACGGATCATTCGGCAGCATAGCCAGGAGAGCCAAGCCGCCAGCAAGGGTGGCAAGGCCAATGCCCCCCAGCAAACCGGGGGAGAACCGGTCGGCGAGGCGGCCGGAAACAGGTGCGGCCACCGCAATCGCCAGGGGCCATGGGGTCATCAGCATGCCGGTCTCAGCCACACTGCGCCCCAACTCATCATGGAAGTAGAAGGGGAGTGCGAGGTAAGCGAGCGACTGGGTGGCAAACGAACAGACCGAGGTCAGCATCGACAGAGCAAACACCGGCCGCTGGAGCAGATCCAGGGGCAGCAAAGGCATCGGCAGCGAGAGCTGGTAGCGGACGAACACGAACCCTACTACGACGGCCCCGGCTAATGCAGGCAACGGATAGGTGAGATCGCCGGACCCGAGGGCATCGATCCCGGTGATCAGGAGCCCGAAGGTCAGGGCATTGAGCAGAACACTCAACCCGTCGAGCCGTCGGGCCGATTGCGGCGTCTCCGGCAAGGTCCGGGCGGCCACAATGAGCGCGAACACGCCGAGGGGCACGTTGATCAGGAAGAGCCAGGGCCAGGATGCAACCGACAGGATGGCCGCGGCGAGAGTGGGTCCGGCCGCCGATGAGACGGCCACCACGAGTGCCGTGCTCCCCATGCCTCTGCCGAGGAGCTTTGCCGGATAGATGAACCGGACAAGAGCGATATTGACGCTCATGATCCCAGCCGCCCCTAGACCTTGCAAGATCCGAGCAGGGATGAGCAGCGGAAATGACCCAGCGAGGGCACAACCGAGCGAGGCCACGGTGAACACGAGGAGCCCAGCCCAGTAGATCCGCTGATACCCCACGGCGTCGCCAAGGGACGCCAGAGGCAGGAGTGAGACGGTGATCGCCAGCTGATAGGCATTGACGGCCCAAACGGCTGTTGCCGGATCCACCTGAAGCTGCTGGGCCAGCACTGGCAGGGCGACGTTGACGATCGCGCTGTCCAGAACCGCCATGGTGAGTGCAATGGCGATGGCCAGAAAGGCCCAGAGCCGTGCCGGATTGGGCAGACCATCCGAGAACCTTGCGGCAGGCAACTTGCGTGGTGAGGTCATGGGCATGATGAGGTGTTGATGGGGCAGCCTTGATGGTGCATTCACGCGGTTGGTGAGCCGGCCAGAGGTTACACGATGCCCCAGGCGCGGTAGCGGGTGCGACCGGTGAGTTCGCGCGGCAGGGCGCCGCCGAGCTGGGCGAGCATCAGGTCGATGGCCTTGGGCGTGACCTTGAGCAGCTTGGCCCCGAGTGGCACCGTCACCAGCGGGCGCGACAGGAACAGGTCGACCAACGCCGGCAGCTTCGAGTTGGAGCGGGTCTTCGCCGTCACCCGGCCCATCAGCTCACGGGCCAAAATCAACCGGTCGAGGTCCTTATTGGCAATGAGCAGCGCCTCCTCGATCACGCTGCAGAAGCCATCCAGCTTGTCCTTCGCCCCTTCCCGGCCCTGCGGCCGGAACTTCGACTGTTTGAACCCGGCGGCCAGTGGCAGCAGATGGTTGGTCAGGCCGCGCGCCCGCAGGATCGACGCGGCCATGACGAGCCCGAGCCAGGGATGGCGGGTATAAAGGTTCAGATCGAGCCAGGCATTCCACGCCACGGCCGCCGCTGCGACCGCCGGCCAGTGGCTGGTGCGCTTGACCAGATCCAGCCACACATCCTCGTTCTCAGCTTCATCCTGATCCGGATCGTAGACCAGATGCGAGCGGTTCTTGCGCAACGGTGTTTCGCCGGCGAGGACCTTGCTGGTGCGGTCGAGCAGGGCATCGATCTCAGCGAAGTGCGCCTTCCAGGGATCGGCATCGTTGGCATGGGGCGGATAGGCTTCGTCATCGTCGGGATCAGGCCGCTTTACCTTCGAGCGAGGTGCCGTCTCGTCCGCGATGCCACCGATGCCGCGCAAGGCAGACAAGCCATCGATCGAGAGCGGCCACGGCGGCTTGCGCGCCAGGGCTGTCCGCCGTGACTTCAGGGCCGCGGCCGCCCGCGTGAGTTCGTGGGTGGGGTGGCGCACGTCCATCCCGGCGTCATGCAGCACCAGATCACCGACATCGACCAAGTGGCCATCGAGGATCAGAGCCCGCACGGCTTCGGTCATGTCGCACCGGGACTGCCAGCCGGCGGCGAGGCCGGATGCCTCCAGTCGGGCGTCGAACCGGAGAACAGCAATGGTGATCTGCTCGAGGCGGCCGGCAATGGTCTCCCACGGCAGATCCGGAAGGGCGTAGGTGGGAGGCGCCAGTTGCTCCTCATCGTCATCCCCTGCCCTGCTTCCGAAAACCACGCTTGCGTCCTCCAGCTAAGTTGCTGATCTCACGAGTTCTAGCTTGACAAAGGGAAGCAAAGCAAGGCGTCGCTACGTCCTGGTATGAGGAAATCCAGCATTCTGCTTGGTGACGTGTGGTGCGGCGGAAACTGCTGTTGCCGGCAAGCTCTCCTGGGATTTTACAGGAGCCAGCATGGACAGGGAATGGTGATTGAAACCATTGTTTCTGAAACCATTTTCGTTTGAGCCGGGGAAGTCCTTCCCTCTCCGCCTCGTTAACGGATCGGCTTAAAAGACGTCTTCAAACGATCTTTAGTACGCGTCTCATGAAATTGTACAAATCGTCTTCGACTTGCTCGAAAATGCCGTCCTACACGTTTACATACATGCTATGGCACGTGCGATAACGATGAGAGAACTCCAGAAACTGTCGGCGGCTTCGATCGAGCAGCTCCCCGGAGCTGTTCCGGTGCAGAGCGACGGGCGGACCGTTGCTCTGCTCGTTCCCCTGCGCCCCGCTTCTGAGGCGGCTCGGGCACGGTTCCGTCAGGCGCTGGCACAGGCGCAATCCCGACGCTCCCCTGAGGAGCAGGCTGCCCTTGATCGCGAGTTCGGTCCTTGAGCCGACCGCGCGACGTCCCAGTAGCCTTGGTGGTCGACGCCAATATCCTCGTGGCCGCGGTCCTGGGGTCAACGACCGGTGGACACCTGGACCTGATCTCAGAGCGGCGAAGCCTGATCACCAGCGAAGAAGCCTTTAATGAGGCCTATCGGGTGGTTGGGCACGTCAGGCCCAGCGATCTCGCCGTTCTAGAAAGCCTGCTTGATCTCGTGACCATTATTGCCCGTGAGGACGTCGCCGACGAGGATAGGACAGCGGCCGAAACAGCGCTCAGGAGCGGACCGGCGTCCCGTAACGGCAGCGTCACCGATGCCCACTTGCTGGCGTTGGCCTGGACCTTGGATACTGACCTATGGAGCCACGATCGTGATTTCGCAGGGACCGGCTGGCCTTCATGGTCGACCACCAACCTGGTGTCAGCCGTATAAGCTTCGGACGTCATCTTCTCTATAGTAAGCCGGAGAACCGGGCCGAGATTAGCGACTCTGATGGCCCCCTCCCCGGTCCCGAAACGGCGACTGATCGGCTATGCCCGTGTGTCGACCGAGGACCAGATAACGGACGCCCAGCTCATCGAGCTCAAGGCGGCCGGCTGCGTGGCGATCCATCGGGAGCAAGGGTCCGGGGCATCCCGGGCTCGTCCGGTTCTCGCTCAACTGCTCAGAGAGATCCGGGCTGGAGACGTGCTCGTGGTCGTGCGCCTCGACCGGCTGGCACGATCAGTGAGCCATTTGCTCGAGGTCATCGAGGGGCTGGCGAAGACGGGAGCGCACTTCAAGTCACTTCAGGATCCGATTGATACATCGACGCCCCAGGGCATGTTCTCGCTGCAAGTGCTCGGTTCTGTGGCGCAGCTCGAGCGATCGCTGATCTCCGAGCGCACCAAGGCCGGGTTACGGGCTGCAAAGACCCGCGGGAAGATCCTCGGCAGTCCCCGGGGTTCGCGAACAACGCCCGGATACCATCCGCAAACTGACAGTGGCGTGTTAGACAATGGTGCAAAGTTTGCGATCAGCTTTGTCCATACAGTCGCTCGCGAGGCTCTCCGGCGTCACACGCCCGGTCCTGCGTTAAATCCCTCAACGGCTCTGGACAAACCAGACCGATGACGGACGAGGACCGCCATGGCCAAGCTTTGCAAGCGGCGCCGACTTCTGCGCCTTGAGGTCGGGTTCGAGGTCAGACGGG
>NZ_JAMXFI010000121.1:0-24412 GCF_025460875.1 Microvirga yunnanensis | reverse complement strand
GCCTCAGCACGCAGCCACTCGGGCGCTGCGGATGCCAAGGCATTCAGGGCAGCGCGCAGGGTCTCGGTCACACATTCGAGGCGGTTCAGGAAGCGGACGGCTCCGAGCACATGGGTCGAGTCGGTGCGCTGCCGGCCCCGGGCGCTCAGCAGCTTGTGCTCACGGCAGAGTGCCAGAAGGGTATCGAGCAGTTGCTCTTCTGCGCCTCCTGCCATGAGACGGCCGCGGAACTCGCTGAGAACCGAAGCATCGAAGCCAGAGTCGGTGAGTTCCAACCCCAGCAGGTACTTCCAGTCGATGCGCCCTCGGACGGCCTCGGCCGCCCTCCGGTCGGACAGGTTCTCGGCGAATTGGAGCAGGGTTACCAGCGCCAGCCGCCAGGGACATTCCGCCGGCTGACCGCGATGGGCGAAGAGCGGTGCGAACTGGGCATCGGTGAAGATCGTCCCGAGGCGGTCGCGCAAGCGCAGATAGGCATTGCCCTGGGGAAAGGCTGCACGGGCAACGATTGCGGTCGAAGTCGGAACGTCAGCACTCACGGTCGGGCGGAGCGACATGGAACCCTCCAGGTCTGGACCCAAGCCCCCACAGCTTGAACGCTGAGCCCACCTTAACCGCTCCACCGAATAACGAATTCGCCAGCAGTATCCAACGCGAGGGAAGATCACCGTGACCCTCCTGCAGGCGCCCACGGCACGAGATCTGGGCGCCGCGAACCGGGAGCACTGGACGAGCTTGCGCCAGCGTCTGCAAAGAGGCCGCCGCGCACGAACCCTGCGCACCCGCTTTCGGCACGATCCCGTCGTCTATAAGGCAGCACTTGAACAGCAGGCCGGCCAGCTAGCTTTGCCTTCCAATTTTTTCTAACACTCGTCAGGTTATCGAAAGCTGTTGGCGTTAGCTTGAGGAGGTGGATGCCTACGCGGCATCGCCGCCCGTCCATAATGAAGATAAACGCCGGAGTACCCGATGGTCTCAGCAATTGGAAGTTTTGGCAGCTTCGGTGTGTCCTTGGCCCGCGCAGGGGGCCATGGAACGCCCCATCCTAAAAAGCCGGTTGATCCTAACGAGCCATCAGATCCTAACAAACCGGTCAGGGGGCACGATCCGACGGATGTCCCATCCGATTCCGGCGACGGCTCGCGAGCTGCATCAGAACAAGAGGCCTTCGAACTGGCGCTCAGAGCGGTTGCGCTCACTATAATGAACGATGTCATGGCTGATGCCGAGGAGGCTATGGCAGAGACCGAAGAGGATACCTGACGCTGGATAGTCCTCGTCAGGAAGCAGCGTGCCGTTGATTACGGCACAATTCGAAGAAAGGAAAGCAATATGCCTGGTATTGGAGGAACCGCTGGTAGCGGCGCTAGTACAATTCTTTCGGCGGCTGGGAGCGCAGCTACCAAAACGGCGGGCGCTGCTACGTTCCAGGCCCAACTTGCCGATCTGGCAGCGGTTAGCGCCGAAGCTACGGCTAGGAGCATGCAGCTGCGCACGCTTACGACGGAGCTCTCGACAATCAAGAAGGCGGCCGACGAACGCGCTACGTGATGTCTGACGCCGGCCTTAGGTAGTCTCGATCGCACTACTTGGTGGCGCGATGTAGAGCTGAAACGGGCCGCACGGCGATTGCCGTGCGGCTCCTCTCCTTGTTCGGAAGAATATCCTTGGACGACGCGGTTTGCCTTCATTTCGAAGTTCTATCGGGCCTCTATTGCGGGCTGACCGGAACGCTGGCTCCAGGGACGAACGTAATAGGTAGCGGCCTTGATGCCGACATCGTCTTCGTCGAGCAGGGACTCGCGCCGAATCATCTTCGTATCACTCTTCGAGCCAATTCGATCGAGGTGGAGGCCCTTGGCGCTGGATGCAACGTGGAGAGCCGCGGGAGTATTGCCGCGGGTGAGTTTAGTCTTGTTCCTCTTCCGGCCATCACTGACCTAGGCGCGATGTCGATACTCTGGTCGGCACAGGGTGCAGCGCCAGCTGGTTCAAGAGTTGCGTCCCGCGTCGCGATCCCTGTGCCAGCTCTCGTGTTACTGGGCTCGATCGGGATCGGAGTAGTCTCAGCGGTTCTCTCCTACTACGGCAGCGCCCGGGCATCGAGCGCCAATTCAACTAATGCCAAACCTGAATCCAAACTGACCTACGACCAAACCGATGATCAGACTACCCTGGCAGCTGCTAAAGACCTGCAACAAGCAATCGATAAAGCAGGCCTTCTCAACATTAAGATCGGCTCCGCAAAGGGTGTTGTTACCGCTGAAGGCACCGTCACGTCCGCATCGGCCACGCGATGGCAGCAGGTTCAGCGGTGGTTCGATCAACACACGAAGGGCGCTCTAACACTGGTCAATAGGGTAATCACCAAGGAGGAGAAGTCGCCGTCCGCAATCGCAGTTGAAGCGGTTTGGCGCGGACCCTCGCCCTATGTTGTCGTCAAGGGTGAGAAGTATTTCATCGGGGCGCTTTTGGACGATGGATGGACAGTCGATCGGATCGAGGACAGGCAGGTGCTGCTGAGCCGAAATGGCCGCCTTGCTTCTCTCCCGTATTAGATGATTCCGGTCTTTAGGCAAATTTTAAGGAGAACTCCGTTTGCCAAGCCGCCACGCTTACCCTGTCGCCCCCGGAAGTCGGGCGCTGCGTGAAGGCGTTGTCGTCCCGCAGAACCAGTTACGGCGGGCGTGCCTACCCCGGTGGAACCGGAAGCAGCTTGGCTGGAGGCCCGCCGAAGGCGGGACCGGGCCTGGCGCCAGGCTACACGATAACAGACCACGGTTCCAAACCGGGAATGTCGTGCTTATCCCCAAGCAGCAGCGCGATTTGCTCGGCAGCCTTTCCTACGTCTGCCACGCTTGCCCGCAAAGCACGCGAAACCTGCCCCTGCTGCAGTTCGCCTCTCATGCTGGGTTGTGGTTGCTCGACTTTTGCGGTTTCCAGCCCATACGCTCGCCTCGGACCACTTCGGCGGGGACTCTAACGGTCCTGCACAGAACGGATGCATCTGGTAACCAGCCGTTCTCGCGACCTTTCAGTCTCAAGCGTCGCGATGGGTGGTGGATCTTCGAAAGCTGTTTAGCAGCATAGCGATTCTCAAACGATCACGAATGGAGGCTCCATGGCCAACATCATGCGTAACCTGATCCAGCGCGCGCCGGCCAACCCGGACCTCACGGTCGCGCTGATGCTAATTCTGGCCATAGCTATGATGGTGATGCCAATACCTCTTATTGTGATCGACGCTCTGATCGGGTTCAATATGGGATTGGCCGTACTGCTGCTAATGGTTGCTTTGTATATCAGCACGCCACTCGAATTTTCCTCTCTGCCCGGCGTTATCTTGATTGCAACGGTCTTCCGTCTGGCGCTCACCATCGCAACAACGCGGATGATCCTGGCCGAAGGGGAGGCAGGCAGCATCATTCACACGTTCGGTGAATTCGTGATCTCAGGCAATATCGTGGTCGGTATTGTTATATTTCTGGTTGTGACTATGGTGCAGTTCATCGTCCTCGCGAAGGGCGCCGAACGAGTAGCAGAAGTGGCGGCGCGCTTCACGCTCGACGCTCTGCCGGGCAAGCAAATGGCGGTCGCCGCAGAGTTACGAAATGGCGACATCGATGCCGACGAATCTCGGGCACGGCGCAGCGCATTGGAGAAGGAAAGCCAACTTTACGGTGCTATGGATGGTGCGATGAAATTTGTGAAGGGCGACGCTGTTGCCGGGCTGGCGATTATTTTCATCAACGCGCTGGGTGGGATTTCGATTGGCCTGCTTTCGAAGGGTATGCCCTTCGGCGAGGTGCTGCGTCATTATACCCTACTGACCATAGGCGACGCGCTAATCTCGCAGATTCCGGCCCTCCTGCTCTCAATTACCGCGGCGACAATCGTAACCCGTGTGACCGGGGCAGGGAGCCTTAACCTTGGAACCGACATAGTCAATCAACTCACGGGCAGTAAGCGAGCATTGCGGCTTGCGGCCGTTGTTTTGGTTGCGATGGGGCTCGTTCCTGGTTTTCCTCTGCCCGTCTTTCTTATCTTAGCCGCGATCTTCGCCGCGGCAAGCGTTGTCAAGGGTAATGGGCTGGGCGCGGGAGGCACCGCTTCTACAACTGCAGCGTCAGAGGAGCCTCAGAACGAAACCATGCCGTCGGAGGCATGTCCGATTGTCCTCTTCCTTGCGCCGGACCTTATGCGTGCGATCAATCAAGTCGAACTACAACAGCACATTGCGCGCGTTTCTCAATTAGTCTCCGCCGATCTCGGCATTATCGTCCCCCGTATTCCTGTCGCTGCCGATCAGCAGCTGCTGGGTTCACAGTTCAGGATAGATATCGAGAGCGTGCCGGTCGAGCAGAATTCGATTAATCCGACAGAGTTAACGCTCAAAGACGAGCTCGCGAACATTGAATCGAGTGGCATTCCCTTCCGGCATGATCCACAAGCAGACGCTATCTGGGCCGAACAAAGCTTTGCACCGGCTCTCAAAGCTGCTGGCATCAGGTATCACCATCCAAGCGAACTCCTCGCGCTACGTGTCCAAACGACGTTGACCCGCTATGCATCGCGCTTGATCGGCATCCAGGAGACCAGCCGGTGGATGGGCCGGATGGAGCGGGATTATGCTGATCTGGTGAAGGAGGTGCTGCGGACGACACCGATACCTCGGATCGCCGATGTACTCCGCCGCCTGCTGGATGAAGGTGTCCCGATCCGCAACTCTCGCATCGTGTTGGAGGCATTAGCCGAATGGAGCGAGCGTGAGCAAAATGTCGCCCTTCTCACGGAATACGTGCGCTCTTGTATGAAACGCCAGATCTGTCACCGCAATGCCAACAGACACGGAATCGTGGCCGCCTTGATTATCGAACGTGAAACTGAGGATTTGGTGCGCAGTGCGGCTCGAGACACAGCGGCAGGCCCCACGCTGGTACTAGAAGATCGGCAAAGCGAAGCTCTGGTGTCACAGATGCGTCAGGTTCTTTCCAGCACGGCGTCGGATCAGACCAACCCTGTCGTATTAACTTCGATGGATGTCCGACGCTTCGTCCGCGGTTTTCTCATGCGGAATGGGATCGATCTCTCTGTGCTCTCCTACCAGGACCTTGCGTCCGACTTCACGATTCAGCCCGCTGGATCGGTTACACTCCGCCTGGAAACGCTAGAGGGCCGTCAGGGGAAGCTCGCGATATCCGCGTTGCCATCAACGGATGGCGAAAGCACATGATGAAAGGTGAGAACTAGACATGTATTCGTATAGGATTGTAGGCTCATTGGCATTTCTTTCGTTTCGCTTGAAATCAGTTCTCGTCGCCGTACTTGCCATCCTTCCTCTCGGCGGTTGCGCGAGCTGGAGTAAGCCGGATCGTTCAATGGAGGAGACGCCGTCCCCAGCGTTATTAGGCGCCGAACACATCGATCCGGCTATGCGCGAACGCATTTTGCGCGCAGTCGGTCAGGACTCACAGGTGCCGACTTTGTTGGATTTGGAGCAGCATCCGGGTAACGTCGATGCGGCGATCAGTCTTACGAATGTCCTGCTGGCACAGAAGCGCCAGCAAGAGGCGCTTCAGGTACTCGACAGAGTCTTGGTTGCAGACCCGGAGAACTTGCGCGCATTAAATGCGAAAGGAGTTGTTCTGGATACTCAGGGGCGGCATGACGCGGCACAAGTGCTATATCGGCAGGCCCTCAAAAGGGAGCCAGGAAATCAGATGGTGCAACACAATCTCGACTTGTCCCTGGCGTCTGACGGGAACTCCGAACCGAGCGCATTGGCACCGTCACAATAACTTTGCACTGCACCAGACTCGATGCGCCTGTCAGAAGCGGTCGCAAATCGTGTTTCCGGAGGATGGCGCGCAATTACTTTTCTTTTCGCGTGAGAGGGCGCAGCAGAATGCGGCTCATGGCAAGGTAGAGCAGCATCTCGCGAGTCTCGATCAGGCGTTCGTAGCTCTTAGTCTGACGCCGTTGGTGGTCAACCAGGCGATCGTCCATTCAACAACCCAGCTTCGCGCAAGCACTTGAAAGCCACTCAGTCGCATTGGCGGTTCCGCACCGACACACATCCAAACGCCGCGGCTCTTCCAGTGTTGCGGGATCGTCAGCCCAGCAAAGCGCACGGTGCAGCCGGTCCTCCAGGTCACGATAGGCGGTATTTGGCTACGGCCGCTCGACGGCCGGAAAAGGATGCTGCCGACCCTGCGACGGGAGTTCAACCCGTGCGCGATCTGGGTGTCGACGGGTTGCACGGTGTTCTTCAGCAGCGTGCCATGTGTGTCGACGAGCAAGTGACGCTTGCGGCTCTTGGGCGCTTTCCCGCGATCGTAGCCCGCGTTTCAGCCATCGCAGTTGTCTTGACCGGCTGGTCATCGATGAACTCCGCGGTGGGCTGCGAGTTGCGACCGATCGTCCGAGAATCGCTCTCCCGGAAGGCCTCGGTCACGTGCTCGCGAGTGCCGTCCTCCCGCCACTGGGCATAGCGGTAGGAGACACCGCACCGGGGTAGATACTCATGCGGAAGCAACAGCCGTTGGGCTCCCGTGCGCAGCAGATAGAAGACCTCATCGACGAAGTGTCGTAACGAACAGGTCTGCCGCCCTCCCGCTGGGTACATGCGGGGACAAGGGCTCGAGCAGCGCCCATGTGGCATCGTTGAGATCGCTAGCGTAAGATCAGGCATCCATGACGGCGCTCGTGAGTCTTGCAACAGCCCGCATCCGCCGCAGCGGCCCAACACCATACCTATGGTGAATCAATCACTTGCAGCGCGAAATTAATGATTCTCACGCAGGTGGTGTAACATAGGGCGGTGTCGATCCTCGTGAGGAGGTGCGCGATGCAGGACAACGTGTGGCGGCCGGCGCATCTGACGCCGAAGCAAATGGAGGAGCGGCGTCTCGCGGCCGCAAGGCTGTTGCGCCAGGGACAGCTCTCCCGAGCCGAGATCGCCCGCCAATTGGGGGTGAGCCGCGCCAGCGTCTGTCGCTGGGCGGTCACCCTTGCCCAGGAGGGCTCGCACGGCCTGCACGCGCGACCCATTCCAGGACAGCTGCCCCGCCTGGATGAGAAAGCCTGGACCCGCTTGGGTCGACTCCTGGACCGAGGCGCAGTGGCGGCAGGCTTTGCCACCGAGCGGTGGACCCTCGAGCGCATCGCGGCCCTGATCGAGCGGGAGTTCGGGGTGCGCTATCATCCGCGCTATCTGGAGCGTCCGCTCAAGGCGCATGGGTTTAGCGTGCAGCGTCCCGCCACCCGGGCCAAAGAGCGGGATGAACTCGTGATCGCGGTCTGGCCTAAGCGCGAGTGGGTGGCGCTCAAAAAAAGGCGCAGCGGGAGCACCGGACGCTCCTGCTCATGGATGAGACGGGCCACAGCTCTCGGATCCGGCCGGGCACGACCTGGGCCCGGCGCGGGCTGACCCCGGTGCTGCAGCGCGTCAGCAAACGGCGGGAGGTGTCGAGCATCGTGGCGATCACGCCCGACGGGCGGCTCTATGCCCGTCATGTCCGCACCAGCGTCACAAGCAGCACCGTGATCGCGGCCCTGCGGTCTTTCCGCCGGAATGCGGATACCGACGCAATCCGTCCATGTGTACCGACTTGAAGTCGTCCCCGGTTCCGATTTGATCCCGTCCACCCTTCCGACTTGAAGCCGTCCATCCTTCCGATTTGATCCCGTCCAGGGATCGGTCTGAAGAACCCTGCTGCACCGGGTCATCCGATTGGGGCATTGCGACCTCTCCACCAGAGAGGGACGCGATGCCAGCAAACAGAGAGATGACCATGCGACAGATGCGGCAAGTGCTGCGGCTCCACGCCAGCCAAACCAGCGATCGCGAGATCGGCCGGATTGTCGGAGCGGCGCGCTCGACCGTGCGCGATGCCATCCAGCGCGCCAAGGCGGCTGGGCTGGCCTGGCCCCTGCCGGAGGACCTGACCGACGCTGCCCTGGAGGAGAAGCTGTTCGCCCGGGCGGGCACCCGGGTCGGCACGCGCCGCCGGCCGGAGCCGGATTGGGCCCACCTGGTCCAGGAACTCAAGCGGCCCGGCGTCAGCATCGCCATCCTGCATGAGGAGTACCGGGCGGACCATCCGGACGGCTACGGCTATTCGCGTTTCTGCGACCTGGTCCGCTCCTTCGAGCGCCGCCTGACCCCGACCATGCGCCAGCATCACGTCGCCGGCGACAAGGTGTTCGTCGACTACTCGGGCAAGAAGCTGCCCATCGTCGATCCCCTCACCGGCGAGGTCCGCCACGCCGAGATCTTCGTCGCGGTCCTCGGCGCCTCCAACCTGACCTATGCCGAAGCCACCTGGACCCAGACCCTGCCGGATTGGATCGAGGCGCATGTGCGCATGTTCCGGTTCCAGGGTGGCGTGACCAAGCTCATCGTGCCCGACAACCTGAAGAGCGGCGTCCACAAGGCCTCGTTCTACGATCCCGAGATCAACCGCAGCTACGGCAAGATGGCGGCCCATTACGAGGTCGGCATTTTGCCAGCCCGACCGCGCCGGCCGAAGGACAAAGCCAAAGTCGAGGCTGGGGTCCGCTTTGCTCAATCCTACATTCTCGGCCGCCTGCGCCACCGCACCTTCTTCTCGCTCCAGGAGGCCAATGCCGCGATCGCCGAGGCCGTCGCGCGCATGAACAGCGTGCCCATGCGCCGGCTCGGCGTCAGCCGGCGCCAGTTGTTCGAGACGATCGAGAAGCCGGCCCTCGCACCCTTGCCGGCGGAGGATTACGTCTTCGCGCAATGGCAGCTCGCCCGCGTCGGGCTCGATTA
Source organism: Microvirga yunnanensis (assembly GCF_025460875.1). Lineage (NCBI taxonomy): Bacteria > Pseudomonadati > Pseudomonadota > Alphaproteobacteria > Hyphomicrobiales > Methylobacteriaceae > Microvirga > Microvirga yunnanensis. The sequence continues at coordinate 15,618 of NZ_JAMXFI010000121.1, read as the reverse complement.
TCACATCGAGGTCGAGGGCTTCTTCTACTCGGTGCCGTTTGGCCTCATCGGCCAGCAGGTCGAGGTGCGCGTCACCCAGCGCACGGTCGAGGCCTTCCACAAGGGCGGACGCGTGGCAGCCCACGCGCGGCGTTATGCGGGACGGGCGCATGGCACGCAGGCCGAGCACATGCCGAGCTCGCATCGCCGCTATGCCGCCTGGTCGCCCGAGCGCTTCCGCTCCTGGGCGGCGGCGATCGGCCCCAACACCGAGGGGCTGATTGCCGCCATCCTGGCGGCACGCCGCCATCCCGAGCAGGGCTTTCGCACCTGCATCGGGGTTTTGCAGCACATGCGCGGCTTTCCGCAGGACCGTGTCGAGGCGGTCGCGGCCAAAGCCCTGGCGATCCGGGCACTGACCTACAAGAGCATCGTGTCGCTTCTCGACACCCACCGCGAGCGCGCTCCCGCCGCCGATACCCCCGTTCTCACCCACCCCAATGTCCGCGGACCGGGGTATTTCCACTGACAGGAGACCGCCCATGTTGACCCATCCCACCCTCGACCAGCTTCACGCGCTGGGCCTGCACGGCATGGCCAAAGGCTTCAAGGCGCTCAGCGCCACTCCCGAGGCTGACGCGCTCAGCCATGCCGAATGGCTCGGCCTGATCCTCGATCATGAAGTGACGACGCGGCAGCAGAAGCGCTGCGAGACCCGGGCTAAGGCAGCCAAACTGCGCCATCCTGCCAGCGTCGAGGATGTTGACTTCCGGGCCGCGCGCGGCCTCGACCGAGCACTGTTTCTCAAGCTCGCCTCCTGCGACTGGATCCGCGAGCGGCGCAATCTGTTGCTCACCGGCCCGTGTGGCGTTGGAAAGAGCTGGCTCGCCTGCGCGCTGGGACACCGCGCCTGCCGGGAGGACCTGTCGGTACTCTACCATCGAGTGCCGCGGCTGTTCGCGGCGCTCGATCTCGCCCGCAGCGATGGCCGCTACTCTCGCCTGTTACGCAGCCTCGCCCGAGCCAAGCTGTTGATCCTCGACGACTGGGGCCCTGAGGCGCTCACCGGTGAGCAGCAGCGCGATCTGCTGGAGATCGTCGAGGATCGCTACGATGCCGGTTCGCTGCTGATCACCAGCCAGGTGCCGGTCGAGAACTGGTACGCGATGATCGGCAGCGTTCCGACGCTGGCGGACGCCATCCTCGACCGGGTCGTGCACAACGCCTACCGGATAAATCTAACCGGCGAGAGCCTGCGCAAGACCCGTCACACGCCAGCCGACGCTTGACCAGCGCCATCACCTCAACCACCATCCATCCCTGACCCGAAGAGCGGCACTCAGGTGGACGACTTCACCTCGGACCCATGGACGGCTTGAAATCGGAATGCCTGGACGGCTTCAGATTGGACAAAGTGGACGGCTTCGTCGGTATCCTCAGCCGGAACGTCGGTACGCCGCTGCTGGTGGTCTGGGATCGGCTTAACGCACACCGCTCACGCGCCACCACCGATTTTATTGCGGCCCATCCGCAGGACTACGCGGTCGCCTACCTGCCGGCTTATGCACCAGAGCTTAACCCGGAGGAGCAATGCAATGCCCTTGTCAAGCGAGCGATGGCCAATGCGCTACCTGAATCAGTCGCCGATCTGCACCGCCTGGCCCGCCGTGAATTCTGTCGCTTGCAAGGTCAACCCGAAATGATCGTCAGATTCTTTCGGCACACAGGCCTCTCTGTTGCAGGCCTTCCGTGAAGATCATTAGATGTCTCACTAGCCCTTTAGAGGCTGGTGAGCAATTATCTTTCCTTTCGCGTGAGACGGCGCAGCAGGATGCGGCTCATGGCGAGATAGAGCAGCATCTCGCCGGTCTCGACCAGGCGTTCGTAGTCCTTGGCCAGCCGCCGGTTGGTGGTTAGCCATGCCAGGGTTCGCTCAACGACCCACCGGCGCGCGAGCACCTGAAAGCCGCTCGGGCGCGTCGGCGGCTCCGCGTCGGCCCACGTCCAGACACCACCGGACCACCAGTGTTGCGGAATCGACAGCTTCCATCCGAGCGCTCTGCGCAACCAGTCCTTCAGCCCTCGATAAGCGGTGTCGGCCCACATCAACTCAATGGCCGGGAACAGATGCTGCAGCCGCTCCAGCAGGAGTTCGGCTCCGGCGCGATCGTGGAGATCGGCGGGCTGCACGCTGGTCTTCAGCAGATTGCCTTGTGTATCAACGAGAAGATGGCGCTTGCGGCGCTTGATCTTCTTGCCACCATCATAGCCACGCGGTCCGCCCATCTCGGTGGTCTTGACTGACTGGCTATCGATAGTCGCCGCACTCGGTTGAGGAGACCGGCCGATCGTGCGCCGATACCTCTCGCGCAGCACCTGTGTGATGTGCTCCCATGTGCCGTTCTCGCGCCACTGCGCATAATGGGAGAAGACGGCGTAGCGCGGCGGATATCCGTGAGGCAGTAGCCGCCATTGGGCTCCTGTCCGGAGCAGGTTGCGGATTCCGATTCAATCCGGACGGGGATTCCGATTTGACGCCGGACAGCATTCCGGAATGAAGCCGGACACCGTTCCGATCAATTACCGGACACTTTCCCCACTCTGATGATCCCCTGGGTCAGCAACTCGGGCATCACCCTCCTCACGTCATCGAGGAGAATGGAATGCCCGCCAAGAGGAAGCTGACCATGAGACAGTTGAGACAGATGCTGCGCCTGGCCCGGGACTGCATCAGCGTGCGCGACATCGCCGAGAGGCTCGGGATCGCGCGCAGCACCGTCCAGGAGAACCTCAAGCGCGCCGAGCAGGCCGGCTTGAGCTGGCCCTTGCCCGGCGACCTGACCGACGAGGCCCTGGAGAACAGGCTTTTCGCCCGCGCCGGCGTCAAGCAGGGACAGCGCCGGCGGCCCGAGCCCCACTGGGCCGAAGCCATCGTCGAATTGAAGAAGCCCGGCGTCACCCTGCAAATCCTCTGGGAGGAGTACCGGGCCGTCCATTCCAACGGCTATGGCTACAGCCGCTTCTGCGAGCTCTTCCGCTCGTTTGAGAGCCGGCTCTCGCCGACCATGCGCCAGGACCATATTGCCGGCGACAAAGTGTTCGTCGACTATTCCGGCAAGAAGATCGCCATCGTTGATTCCGACACCGGCGAGATCCGCCAGGCCGAGATCTTCGTCGCCGTGCTCGGCGCCTCCAACTTCACCTACGCCGAGGCGACCTGGACCCAGTCCCTGCCGGACTGGATTGGCGCGCATGGGCGCATGTTCCGCGTCTTCGGCGGCGTTCCGCGCCTGATCGTGCTGGACAATCTCAAGTCAGGGGTCAACCGGGCCTCGTTCTACGATCCCGAGATCAACCGCAGCTACGGCATGATGGCCGCGCATTACGGCATCGGCATCCTGCCGGCGCGGCCACGAAAGCCCAAGGACAAAGCCAAAGTGGAGAATGGCGTGCGCTTTGCCCAGACCTGCATTCTCGGACGGCTGCGGCACCAGACTTTCTTCTCGCTGGCCGAAGCCAATGCGGCGATTGCCGGCGCGTGCGAGCGCATCAACGATCATGTCGTGCGCCGCCTCGGGGTCAGCCGCCGGCATCTCTTCGAGACGATGGAGCGCCCGGCGCTCGCGCCGCTGCCGGGCGACGACTACGAGTTCGCCGAATGGCGCTTCGTGCGGGTCGGCACGGACTATCACGTCGAGTACGACGGCTTCTTCTATTCGGTTCCGCACGGCCTGATCCGCGCGCAGGTCGACCTGCGGGCCACCAGCCGCACGATCGAGATCTTCCACCGCGGCCAGCGCGTGGCAACCCATCAGCGCCGCTACGGTGGGCGCCGGCACAGCACCGACCCGGACCACATGCCGAGTTCCCATCGGCGCTATGCCGACTGGACCCCGGAGCGCTTCCGCCGTTGGGCGGCGTCCGTCGGCCCTCAGACGGAAGGTCTGATCACGGCTATTCTGGCGCGCCGCCCGCATCCTGAGCAGGGCTTCCGGACTTGCCTCGGGGTTCTGCGCCTGTTGCGCGATCTCGAACCCGCTCGCGCTGAAGCGGTGTCGGCCCGCGATCCCGAGCCCACCGCCATTCTGGAGCACGCCAACCTGCGCGGCCCCGGCTACTTCCACTAAGGAGATCCTGCATGTTGACCCATCCCACTCTCGCTCTGCTGGCCGATCTTGGTCTTCACGGCATGGCCAGTGCCTTCAAGGCTCTGCAATCCCAGCCCGAGGCTCGGGCTCTCGAGCATGGCGACTGGCTTGCACTGCTGCTCGAACGCGAGGCGACGCTGCGCTGTCAGAAGCGGTTTGAGAGCCGGGCGCGGGCGGCCCGCCTGCGCCATGACGCGCATGTCGAGGATGTCGACTTCAGGGCGGCGCGCGGTCTCGACCGCGGGCTCTTTCTCAAGCTGGCCGGCTGCGACTGGATCCGTGAACGACGCGGGCTCCTGCTGACCGGACCAGCCGGGGTCGGCAAAAGCTGGTTGGCCTGCGCGCTGGGCCAGAAGGCGTGCCGGGAGGACTTCTCGGTGGTGTATCACCGCGCGCCCAGGCTGTTTGCGGCGCTCGCTCTGGCGCGGGGAGACGGCCGCTATGCCCGGATGCTCAAGGCGCTGGCCCGCGTGGATCTTCTCATCCTTGATGATTGGGGGCCCGAGAAGCTCGCTGACGATCAGCGGCGGGATCTGCTGGAGATCGTCGAGGACCGGTACGAGCGGCGCTCCACCATCGTGACGAGCCAGATCCCGGTCGACCGCTGGTATGAGATCATCGGCAATCCGACCATCGCCGATGCGATCCTGGATCGCCTGATCCACAATGCTTACAGGATTGAACTGTCCGGCGAGAGCCTGCGCAAGCAGCGCTCCCCGGCCGCTGCATCATCGTCCGATTGACGACCGGCCAATCCCACTCCACCATCTCCCATGACCCAGGATCAAACGAGGAGAGTGTCCGGCTTCAGATCGGAACGCTGTCCGGAATGAAATCGGAATGGGTGTCCGGCTTCACCTTGGAATACGCGTCCGGCTTCACCGGTATCCGCAGCAGGTAGAAGATGGCGTCGGCGATGCGCCGTAAGGGATAGGTCTGTCGTCGCCCGGCAGGGTGGCTGCGGGGGATGAGGGGCTCGAGCAGCGCCCATTCCGCATCGGTGAGATCACTGGCGTAGCAACTGGCATCCATGGCAGGGCTCCAGGATCGTCAAACAGCCCACATCCGCAGCAGCGGCCAGCTCCACACCTATGATGAATCAAAGACTTAGGTTGAGCAATGAAATTGCTCACCAGCCTCTTAATGAGCTTCACGAAAGCGTTGTCGCATATGACCCTTTTGCGCGCTGGCGCGGTCGGAGCACCAGACCTCGGGCCGGTGCCCACCCATAAGGGTCCGTCACGCCTCGCGGGCCAGGGAGACGTGACGGACTACAGTATCCGAGCAGCGGAACACCCAATGCCAGGCGTTCGCACCCTCGGTCCGCACACCGGTCTGATCAGAGGCGATGACCCGGGCCTGGCCCAACGCCGCGATGCCTCAATTGCGCTCGGCCCCGAGGGCACCCTCGCCAGCCACAGGACGTTGATCACCCCACCTCGCTGACGGTGAGCCCGAACGGGTCCGCGAATGCGCTTTGCAGCAGCCTGTAGGACAGAGCCTGGGAGGTGTCGTGATAAGTGATGGCATGGGCGTGTGACACGAACGGTGTCCCCTTGCAGCGTCCGGCACGGATGCGGCGATCCGCGTCCACGCGCCGGCAGCGCACCGTCAGGCGCCGACATAAAGTGACGCGGGTCGCCACCTCCGGGAGGTCAAATTGCCCGTGGATGCTGATCGTCTCCGCCGACTAATCCGCTATCTGAACGGCTTCGCAGCGCAAGAACCGGTTAGGACGGTGCTCGACCACTTCATACGGCGTAGATAGGAGGATCCGGCTGCGGCCTTCGTAGCCCGTTTTGGAGCGCTCGCGCGGCTCCTTGCGATCAGTCGAGGGAGGTTCGGAGGATTTGGGCGAGGTCTTTTGCAGCCCCTGCAGTTGCAGCGCCAACTCGATCAGTTCTTCTTTGCTCAGACGCTCAAGATCGCTGCGGCCCACACAAACATGGAATCAGTGAAGCCCGATTTGTGGAGGGACCTGCATAACTACAAAATGACCGCGGCCCGCGCGGCCGGCCAACGCTGTGGTCAAATTTATACTAAACCTGCAGAGTAAAGAGCTTTCGCGACAGGTGCGAAATATTGCGCAGGAATGGCTTCGCCCAGCTTCGTCGCGCTGATAAGCTGACGCGTAAGAACATCATCACGGCGGATGTGGACACGTAGCCTCCGCGCTTCCCTTAACATTTTTGGAGCAGCCTCACCCTCGGCGCGGCAAACCAAGATTGGCACCCCGATCTCGCCACGAACGTAACGCAGACCGACGAGTACAGCCTTCCCTGCCAAGAGCAATGTGGCCCGGTGCACTCCCAGCGAAGGCTCGTGCGCAGCCTCGTTCCAGAGGCGACGTCTTTCAGTCTTTAGCTCCGGCGTACCTTCCTGATCCTTGAACTCACGCATCACCTCGGTTCTGGTCATGCGCATTTCGCGCAGAAACAACGCACGCTGCACCAGGAGATCGATCAGTCCGCCGACCAGAAGGGTACCCGCTCCGATCTGGCTTAGCAGTTTCGCTTGCGTAAACACGAGGCTGATACATCCCACGCCGCAGATCGGAAGATAGACCATCGTCTTCCACGTGCCGAGAAGGAAGAGAAGAAAGATTACGCTCAGGACAATTGCTTTGACTATAGTCTTGCCAACCTCCACTGCCGAACGCGCCGACGCCATCCGCTTCAGCCCATCGAACGGATTAATCTTTTCAAGATTGAGCGTCATTGCCTCCAATGAGAAGACAAATCCACCGTTGTTTATCAATCCAGCCAGTATTACCGCAGCGATGAGGGTTCCGAGCAACGGGCCAACAGTTTCCAGTGTGAGTTCGATGAGCAGGATGAGGGCCTGCCAGACCGCTATACTGAAGGGCAGGCTCTGCAGTTTATCTACCAATAGTAGCGCTTCGTGGCATTTGGCTTGTATCTCGCTGCCTCTGAACCAGATATAGCCGAGCCCACCGCATGTGGCGGCCGCACGGACGAAATCGGAGCTGCGCGCGATCTGCCCTCTTCTGCGCGCCTCGTTTAGCTTGCGCGAGCTTGCGGCATGCTTCTTCTCTTCACTCGACTCGCTCATTTCAGCAGTTCGCCCAGCCACTCAAGCGCGCCATTCGCTGGTTTGATCTCCAGTCTCATTGCCACCACCAGATATGCAGTATAGCCAGTCATAACAATCGGGAACCCGATATTCTTGATGATCGGAGACAGATGGCTCGACTTGAATTGCGGCGCAAAGCGCAGAAGTATCATCATTGAGAGGTCAACCAACAACAGGAAGGACACCACAGGCCCGGAGACCAATAAGGTCGTGAGCATCATGTGGTCGAGGAGTTCTAACAACTCCGTTGCTGCCCCGGCGGTCGGTGTGGGGTAGAACCGATACACAGGCCAGACCTGGAAGCTGCCATAAAGGGCGCTGGCCACAACCTCGAAGCCTCCCGAAGCGACGAAGACCGTAATAGCGGTGATCCCGAGAAAAATACCCATCGCTGAAGCCTGACTGTTCGTTGAGGGGTCGGACGGAGCGGATGGGCTGGTGATGCCGCGTTGGTTGTCGATAAACTCACCGGCCGCCTGAAGGCTCCATAACGGAATGCCGAGGAAAGTGCCAAGTAATAGGCCGGCAAAGATCTCCTTCACACCGAGCAGAGTCACCTGGATCAGACGTGTTTCCGGATCGAGCGCCTGCAATCCATCACTGACGAATGGCAAGCACGGGAGCCCCAAGGCGACAGCACAGGAGCCACGGATCAATCCGCTGAGCTGAGCCCGCGCAAACACCGGCAGCACCATTATAATGCCCGTCGCCCGAGCCGCGCTAAGGCCGGCTGCAGCGAGGAGTTCGATAGCCGAATGGATCAGGTTTTGAATCTCGGCCGGCAACGCAATCATGGTGGAGGCTGGTAGCTAGGAGCGATTGCGGGAAACTCGGTAAAGATTTGGTCAGCCAGCGCTATGAGCGGGGCGCTCAGCACAGGCGCAAACAGGCCAATCACCGCCACCACAACCAGAAGCTTTACCGTGAGGGGCAGGCTTTCATCCTGGATTTGCGTCGCCGCCTGGATGATCCCGATGACCAAGCCAACAATCACCGACGCAATGAGCGGCGGTAGAATCCAGATCATGAAAACCATCAATGACCGGCTCATAAGAGTGACAATGCTAGACTGAGTAATATTCAACCTCCCGGTGTGGCGTAACTCAACACAAGTCCGTGCATCAATCTCGACCACCCATCAATGGCGACAAACAAAAAAAGTTTGAAAGGGACAGAGATTACTGTCGGTGACACCATCGACATGCCCATCGCCATCAGAATTGCCGTTACGATAAGATCGATGACAATAAAGGGAAGGTAGAGAAGGAATCCTATCTCAAACGCGCGCTTGAGTTCTGAAAATAGAAAGGACGGTACGAGAATGGCGATATCATCGGGTGTGGTTCTGGCGCGCATTTCCTCTGGCCAAAGTCTTTCTGTCGCGGACAGGAAGAAACGGCGCTGCTCTGAACTTGTGAACTTCTTGAGATACTCGCGTACGGGCTCTCCCCCCTCTTTCGTGGCGCTTACCCAGTCGTCTAGCGTTTGATAACGGATCCTCGAGTCGGTCATACGACTATAGGCCTGTTCAATAACAGGTGCGCTGATGAAAGTGGCGAGGATGAGTGCTGCCGCGTACAGCACGACGTTCGGTGGTATAGTCTGGGTCCCGAGCGCATTGCGGACGAGGAACAGAACAACCGAAACCTTTATAAACGCCGTGGTTGTGACGACCGCCAAAACCAGAAGGCCGAGTCCGGCTGTGACCGCAAGAAGTGATAGAATCGGCGGCTGAATCTCAGTCATTGCATGTCAACCTGCTGCGAAGCCTGATGCCCAGCTCGTCTCCGACCCGCACGATGTCGCCACGACCGATGCGCCGACCGTTGGCTAGGATGTCGACGGGACCGTCGATCGGCCGACCAAGCTCGAAAACATGCCCTTCGCCCGCCCTTCTCAATTCTCCTAGAGACATAGGCCAGCGGCCGCATTCAAACACAAGCATGATTTCTATATCATCGAGATCTGCTTCCGATCGTTCTTGACGGGACTCGGGTTGGGTCGTCATATCCACATGCTCCACGGGGTGCGATCGCGGGCGGAAGGGACCCCGCAGGATCAAGTTGTCGCCCTCAATGTCTGCTCCGGCCCATAACTGGCCCACGGACAGGACCATCTGGCCGCGGCCAAACGGAGATATGTCTGGCAATAGAGCATCACCGATACATGCTTTGCGAACAAGCGCTGCCGGAGCACAGAGCGTGCCGACCACTCCTGCAACTATGGCCGGAAGTTCCTGGGGAACCTCGCGCGGCTGTAGCGGCAACTGGCGGATCAGTTCGCCTAATGCGCGGAAGGCAGGCGGCACCAAACCATCAAGAGGAGAGAACAGGAACAGACGGCCCTTGCCATCGACCGAGCCGAAGACGAGGTCAAGCTCTAGATAAGGAGCCACTGTTAGGGCTTCACCCAGGCCCACAAGCTGTAGGTTCAGCTGCGTCTGGCCCTCCAGTTGAGCCAAAAGCGGATCGAGTGCGAGTTCGAGAACGAGCGAAGCAGTTGGTTCGGAAGGCAAAGCAAGGCCGCTCTGTACTGTCGCGACGAGCGCCTCCACAAGCCGCTGTGACAGCGACAAGACGATCGTTTCAGCCCCGACGCGCCAAACGCAGTCAAGCATCGGAACAGTGGAAGGTTTCTGCTGCCAAACAAGCCCTTGTGTCCGCACCGACAGCGGCTTGTCGCCGATCCGGCTGTGAAGGGGCCGCCTGGAAGATGCTATATCATTGAGCCACGAGACAACCTCGTGGGACAATGTTAGCGCTGGTTCGAAGACAGTGGTTTTGACCAGAGCGGCTACCATTGCGGCTCTATGCTGCACAATCGCATCATTCAGGATCCTTGGGCTTAGCGGACCGGGTCGCGCGACAAATGGGCGAGCGAAACCCGCCCATACCGATGGCATATCTCGTCGTCCGCTTCTATTTCGCCTGCGGTCTCCGCATGAATATCTGCGGAGCGCCGGACGTCATCCTTAATAAGTTTCCATTTGTGCTTTGCTATCGAACGTTTGACCCATAGGCCCCTCATTTCAGACGCCGCTGCCTCGGCCTCTCCCTGAGCGAGGCGAGCACCATCGAGTACGCGGTGCCTAGAAGTGACTTCCGCCGCAAGCCGGTCAATTTCAAGGTGGTGACGGTCGAGCGCAGCGCCAGTCAATGTGTCAAGCGACATCAACTTTCCGTAGAGTGCCGCTTCCCGCAGTTCGCGATGTTGCAGTGCAATTGCAAGCTCCTCGGAGGCGCTCTGTACAGCTGAGGTGGCCATGCGTCGCTGACCGTCCTTCGCCGATAGCTGCCTAAGCGCGCTACGCTCTTGCAAATTCTTTAAAAACGATAACCTCAAGACGTGAACCTGATTCACGCAGTCAGACGCGACATCCATGCGATCGTTTCCTCAAAATCAGACGCCTCGCCTTCGCGCTGGCGCAAAAACTCTCTCAGGTCCCCAATCGTGGCGACAGCCCGGTCAGTTAACAGATCGCCGCCTTGCTGGTATTCGCCGACCTTGAGCAAAAACTCGGTCTCCGCATAGCGCGAAAGCAGATCGCGGAAAAACGACGCTGACGCGCGATGGGTGTCAGAAACGATCGCATCCATAACACGACTGCGACTCTGCAGCACGTCGATAGCAGGGAAATCCGATCGTGCCGCAATAGCGCGCGAGAGCACGACATGGCCGTCGAGAATGCCGCGCGACTCCTCCGCGATTGGATCCCCGGCACCGTCACCTTCGACGAGGATCGTATAGAACGCTGTAATCGAGCCTTGTTCATCCATGCCGGCACGTTCCAGCAGGCCCGGAAGCATGGCGAAAACAGAAGGAGGGAAGCCGCGCCGGGTCGGCGGTTCGCCAGCAGCAAGGCCTATTTCGCGCATGGCGCGGCAGAATCGCGTCAGCGAATCCAGCATGAGCGCTACACGTAACCCTTGTTCGCGAAAGTATTCCGCCAGCGCGGTCGCCACAGGAGCACACTGCGCCCGCTCCACGGCCGAGCGGTCCGAGGTCTCAACAACGACGATCGTACGGCGGAGGCCCTCCTCCCCAAGATGCCGCTCGATGAATTCACGAACTTCACGTCCACGCTCGCCTATGAGGGCGACGACGAAGACGTCGGCAATGGCACCTCTTACGATCTGTGACAATAACGTCGACTTGCCGCAACCAGGCTCGCCATAAATCCCAATTCGCTGGCCCTCTCCACATGTGAGGAGACCATCCAGGGCGCGGATCCCGAGCGGGAAGGGCTGCTCAACGATGCGCCTTTTCATTGGATTAGGCGCCCTGGCGTGCAGCGGACGGGTTTCGGCAGCTTTGACGTCGCCCTTGCTGTCAAGTGGACGGCAACGACTGTCAATCACACGGCCAAGCAAATCGGGACCGACCGGCACTTCACGCATTCGTCCGGTGGGTACGACCTCTGCGTGGCTGGACAGACCCACTAAGTCACCGATTGGCGTGAGCAATACCCCATTGTCCAACAAACCGATCACCTCTGCTTCAAGCGACAGGCCGGTTCGCGCATCCTGCAGCAGACAAAGCTCGCCAATCCGAGCACCCGGCAACACGGCATTGACAAGGGTTCCTACGGCGCGCGTGATTCGGCCACGCACGACACGCGTGTCGATTTGCTTTACTATGGACCTCAAAGACGAGATTGCCGGATCGGGAGCACGGCTATGGGTGGGATTAGTATGCTGTGGCATTGGGGGGATCACAGTTCGCCCCCGTCAGAATGGACGCGAAAGCCAAGCCGCAGCGCACGCATCTGTGCGTCAAGTCCAAGCTCCACATTACCGTACTCGCTCCAGAGCACGCACTGTTGTGGTGACAACGTCGGATCCGGATCAACTCGAACCCTCGGCTGACCCTCCCGCCCGTCGCATCCAATAAAGGCACGCGCGAGCATGTCGACCTGCGTGGGATGCACATGAAGGTAAACTTCCGCGCCGCTATAATTGCGCTCGATCGCATGACGAACCGCGGTGACCAACAGCTCGCCCGGATCGAAGGCCCCTAGAAGCTCGGTTACTATCTCTATCACCAGCTGTGGTAGTTCCTGCTCTAGAACCGCCCTCCGGCGCGCCACCTCGGACGCCGCCCGCGCGATGAGCCGGGCCATCTCCTCAGCGCCTGCATTCAGGCCATCGGCGCGGCCCCGTGCCCATTCACGTTGATAGGCGGAGCGCGCCCACCTGCGAACCCGCTGCCGATGCCGGTCTGCTGCATCACGCGCTTCTGCAGCGCAATGCCAGGTCTCGAGTTCACTCGCTGATATCAGTGGCCCTAATGGGCGCATCTGCGGCGTGATGGGAGGCGCGGGGGCGTCGGCTGTCATGTGGCCCGGTTCTCCGCACCAAGCTGGGTTAGGACAAGCGAGACCAGCCGGCCGGAGGCCTTACTGTGTTCAGGCGACGGGCTTTCTGCGGCGGTCCCGAGGGGCAATCGAAGAAGAACGCGCTTACGGCCGAGGGCTGTACTGTCATTGAGCCAAGCGCCGAGACAGGCATGCCCGTCGTGGTTGATTTGCTGCGCCAATTGTTCAGGATCGGCAATCGGAGCGTTTGCGAGCGCGATCGCATGGGCGAGATGTCGGATGCCGAACGCGTGGGCATCAGCGCCAATGTGCTCTGCAAGTACTGCGAGGTCAGACTTAGAAACGAGCTTCAGCAGCGATCGCGCATGCCAGACACTACCAGCAAGGAGCGCGACCCGCTGGGGATCACGCCCGCCGAGAAGATCCGGCTCCCAGTTGCTTCCACTCGCATGCAGTTCATTGTCAAGCAGCAGCTCCGCCAATCTTGACTGCAGCCGGGGATGCTTCTGCAACTGCACTAACGTCGTGGCGGACAGCTCCGGATCAAGACGCGCGGCAAGACGGGTTGGATGGGCCAAAGCGGCAACATCGTTCAAGCTCGCCGAACGCGATTGGAGCGATTGAACGGATCCGGAAGTAGATGCGGGCATCAGTATTGGCATCGGGAGTACCAGTCACGCGCTGCGGTCGATGATACTTTTTGCGAACGGGCTCGATAGCGCAACCACCGAGCGACCCTCGGGCTTGGCCCGTGTGCCCGATGATTGCCTGTGCCGGCGTCTTAGAGTACTGGTTAAGAAATAGCACGCTGCCGCAAGTAAAGCTACGGCAACACCCGTCCCGATGGCTAGAAGGGGCGCTGGAACCGAGCCCGATGGTTGGGCCGAAAAACTTTCGAGTACGAGCCGTTGTTCGCGTACGGAGTGCGCCACTGGTACAAAGACCACTTCGACTTTTTCGTAAGACAGTCCTTCGATGCTGTCGGCGACGAGCATTTTTATCTTCGGTAGCAGAACTGAAAGATCCTCTTTGGCATCATGGCGGATAAAAACTGCCGCCGAGGACGGCGTACCGCCTGATCGTAACAGGTCGTTATTCGGCAGAACGACATGGACACGCACTGAAAAGACCCCATCGATGTCGTTGATGGTACGCGACAGCTCCTCGCTCAGGGCATACACATATCGAGCGCGCTCCTCAGTCGGTGAGGCAATCAGGCCTGATCCACTGAAGATCTCGCCGAGATTTTTGAAAGACTGGCGCGGCAGCCCTTTGGCGCTCAGGAGTTCGATAGACAGCGCAAGCTGTTCCTCGTCAACCTGAAGCGAGGAGGTTCCATCCTTCGCCGCAACACGGACTGCGTCGACCCCGCTGTCGATCAGAAGCGCGAGCATCTCATTCGCCTCACGCTCCTGCAACCGTGTGTAAAGATCCACCTTGCAACCGCTAAGAGCAAACAGAAGTGGCAGCGTGACGAGGCGCAACGATCGCCGACCGAGTGGCCAGCTATGGATCATTTTGACGTGAGCTAACTTAATCATCGCCGCCGCTCATCCTTGCTTTATGAGCGTATTCACAGACGAGGTGACGCCGCTGACACCCTTGGAAATTATAGAAATCTGTGTGACGCCAAAGTAGAGATCCCGCAGACCAGCGATCATTGCGCCGAAATCGTGCCCAATCGGCGTTCCCGCTGCCGCACCGTCAACAGGGAGCTTCTGCGCCGGCCCAGGTAGAGCGTTCTTTTCGTGGCTTAGCTGCTTGTCGGGCGCGGAAGAAGCAACTGAATTGTCTCGGCAGATGGGAGAGATCATCTGGAACAGGCGGTCGCCCCAGGGGCTTGTCTGCGCGGTCGTGCGTTCAACATCCAACGGCGCGGTGACTGGCACCACCCTTGCCGGCCCAAGCACGGTATCATTCTTCGAATCGGCGGCCGCCTGCGCTAGCGCACACTCAAACTGCGCCTGCTCGCCCAGCGGCGGTGATGCCGGCGCTGGACAAAATTCGGTCGGATTGGCAGAGATTGACGAGACAGGCATCATCATGCAAGGACTCGATTTGTTTCTCGTTCGCGTTGAATGAGTCCAGCCGGTTCTCACCCGCTGTTGCGCCGATACCTAGCGAAGCGAGCTGACGACAAGCTTACGAGGGCGCGATTATCACAGAATAAGGTGTCTTCGCGGCTTAAGTGGTTTTGAGAGTTTCAGCCTTTGATTTATCAGGACGCCATGTCAAGAGCTCAGATCCGACCCACCATTCTGCGCAACCTGAAGAGACTCTTCTTTGTCGGGCTTTTCGTCTCCTTTGAAATACGCTCAACTCTCGGCTTGTCTCTATCGCTTCCCTCGACGCCCTATAGGTATACGGTTCTGGATCAGGATCTCTCTGCCGCGCTGAAGGAATTCGGAAGCAACCTGAAAATTCGCGTCAACGTCAGCGCCGAGGTAAGGGGACGGATTCGCGGGCGTATGCCGGATTTGGCGCCGCGCGAGTTCCTAGACCGGTTAACGGAACTGTACGATCTTCAGTGGTATTTCGACGGCCTTGTGCTTTATGTGTCTGCTGCCAGGGAAGCACAGACTCGGATGCTTGTGCTGGCCCCGGTTCGCTTCGATGCATTTAAGACAGCTCTCGATGAGCTTGACATATCCGATGCCCGCTATGTCGTAAGGCCGGCGCCGGGGAATGGTCTCGTCTTGGTTTCCGGCCCACCTCGCTTCGTCACGCTCGTGGAGCAGACGTTCAACGGCCTCGTCGCCGAGGCGCGTGCGCAGCTTCCCGTCGCGGCGCCGACGAAGCAATCCGTACTGATACTGTTTCGGGGCTCCTCCACCATGGTCGTGCGCGATGGACGACCGGAGGTCTCCAATTTTTCTGACGTACCGCCACAGGACGGTGTGAAGCGTGAGTCGAATCAGAAATAACTGGGATCCCGCAGCTTCTGAGGAGGTACCAGCCGCGGCCGCATCCTGAATCGATTCTTTGGAGTTAGTCAGGTTGTCGAAAGCTGAACCGGTCATGATGAGATTCGGGACGCAGCGATCGTCGGCCAGGTGGGCTGGAAAGAGAATGTGGTGCGATCAA
>NZ_JAMXFI010000120.1:0-24541 GCF_025460875.1 Microvirga yunnanensis | reverse complement strand
CTGGCCGGTGGAGAAGAAGGCGCTGTTGACCGCGCATTCCACGGCGACCTTCAGGTCGGCATCGTCGAGAACCACCATCGGGTTCTTGCCGCCCATCTCGAGCTGAACCTTCTTCATCGGGTCGGCCGTGATGCAGGTCTGGGCGACCTTGCGGCCCGTCGGCACCGATCCGGTGAACGAGATGGCCGACACCTTGGGGCTCTGGAGCATGGCTTCGCCCACCACCGAGCCGCGCCCCATCACCAGATTGAACACGCCCGCCGGCACGCCGGCCTGGATGATGATCTCGGACAAGGCATGGGCCGAACCCGGCACGAGATCGGCCGGCTTGAACACCACCGTGTTGCCGTAGGCGAGAGCCGGGGCGATCTTCCACGCGGGGATCGCAATCGGGAAGTTCCAGGGCGTGATCAGGCCGACGACGCCGACCGGCTCGCGGGTGATCTCCACGTCGATGAACGGCCGCACGGACGGCACCTTCTCGCCGGCCATGCGCAGGCACTCGCCGGAGAAGAACAGGAAGATCTGAGCGGCACGGGTCACCTCGCCGATGCCTTCCGGCAGGGTCTTGCCCTCCTCGCGGGAGAGCAGGCGGCCAAGCTCCTCCTTGCGGGCAAGGATCTCGTCGCCCACGGCCTTGAGAATGTCGTGACGCTGCTGGATCGAGGAGCGCGACCACGCCGGGAAGGCATCGTACGCCGCCGCAATCGCGCGCTCGGCCTCCGCCACAGAGGCGCGGGCATACTCGCCGACCACGTCGTTCGTGTTCGACGGATTGACGTTGGCCGAGGCTTCCGTCGCCGACAGCCACTCGCCCGCAATATAGTTCTTCGTCATCGTTAACCTGCCTGTCTGGTGTTGAGGAGGCCCCGTTGGGCCAGGTTGGACATGAGAGCGCTGATGCCGAAGGTCCACGGCTCGCATTCGGAGCTCGGCTTCATGCGGTTGACCAGCGCTCCAAGCTTGGGAGCCGCGATGGTGACGATGTCGCGGCTCTTGTGCGTGAAGCCCATGCCGGCCTCGTCCCGGTCCTGCGTGGGCGCGAACATCGTCCCGAGAAAGAGCGCGAATCCATCCGGGTACTGATGGTGGGGACCGATGGTCTGGGCAACGAGATCCTCGGGATCGCGGCTGATCTTCGTGATCGACGAGGAGCCTTCGAGCCTGAACCCGTCTTCACCCTCGACCGTCAGCGTCACCGTGGTCCGGCGCACGTCGTCGAGCGAGAAGGTTTCATCGAAGAACCGGATGAACGGTCCGACGGAGCACGATGCGTTGTTATCCTTCGCCTTCGAGAGCAGCAGCGCTGAGCGGCCTTCGAAGTCGCGCAGGTTCACATCGTTGCCGAGGGTGGCCCCGACGATCTTCCCCTGAGCCGTGACGATCACCACCACCTCGGGCTCCGGATTGTTCCAGGTGGATTTGGGGTGCAGGCCCGCATCCATGAAGGTGCCGACGGCCGAGAGCGTCGGAGCCTTGGTGAACACCTCCGCGTCGGGTCCGATGCCGACCTCGAGATACTGGCTCCACGCTCCCTGGGCGACGAGAACCTCCTTGAGGGCCATGGCCTCGGCCGACCCGGGCTTCAGACGGCTCAGATCGTCGCCCACGAGCCGCAGGACCTCGGCCCGGATGGCCGCGGCCGCGCTGGCGTCGCCCCGTGCCCGCTCCTCGATGACGCGCTCCAGCATGGACACGGCGAAGGTGACGCCGGCTGCCTTGATGACCTGGAGATCAATCGGCGCCAGGAGCCAGGGTTTGGACGAATCACGGCTGTCCGGGGCCGTATTGCCGAGGATCTCTTCGAGCGACCCGATCCTCTCGCCCCTGGCCGCCTTCACCGCGTGTGCAGGATCCTCGAGAGCCGCAAGGCCGCTCACCGTCGGATAAGTCGAGGAAATATCGACGAGCCCGTCTTCCCTGACGGCGACCACGGAGGGTCCGATCCCAGGGCGCCAGACTCGTCCGACAAGAACTCCTTGCCATCCATCGTCCGGCAGAACTCGGGCTAACGTCGTCGAAGAAAAATGGTCCATTGGCTGGCGCTCGCTTCCTGTTGGGGCCGTTTTCCGCCCTTCCCGTGTGCGCCCTTGATATAGCCACCGTGGCGCGAGCGGCTATAGGGAAAATGACTTTCCCGGGCTCTGATCGGGAGAATGGGCGGAACAAATCCGGCTCGTGTTCCGTTGCGCCGCGCGTCAACGGGAGCACTCCCGACCGGGATATTCCACGTTGTGGACCCTGGAGGATGCCGGCGCCCGACCGGGACGGGTTAACCGGAGTCGAAAACTGTGCTTTGTGCAGGCCGCATGACAGGAGTCCTATTCCATGGTTGACAGCAAGCCTTCAAATGCCGCGAGCCTCAACTCGCCATCCTACCGGCTGGCCGCCATGGACCAGGACTTCCTCCTGGGCGATTCCATGCGAGGGGTCCGGTTCATGCTGGAATATGCCAAGGCCGAGGAGAGCTTGCGCACCTGGGGTGTGCGATCGACCATCGTTGTCTTTGGCAGTGCCCGCGTTCATGAGGACGGCCCCGGAAAGCACCCATTCTGGTACGCGCAGGCCCGCGCCTTCGGGGCCATCGCGTCCGAGCGGGGCGGCGCCCTGACCGTCACCAGCGGCACGCGGGACAACGTGATCGCGACCGGCGGCGGCCCAGGCATCATGGAGGCGGCGAACAGGGGGGCCTTCGACGTCGGCGCACCGTCGATCGGGTTCAACATCACGCTGCCGCATGAGCAGGAGCCCAATGCCTATTCGACTCCGGACCTGACCTTCCGCTTTCACTACTTCGCCATGCGCAAGATGCACCTGGCCATGCGGGCCAATGCGCTCGTGGTGTTCCCAGGCGGGTTCGGCACCCTGGACGAATTGTTCGAGATCCTGACCCTTCGCCAGACCGGCAAGGCCCCGCCCCTGCCGATCGTCCTCTTCGACAGGGCCTATTGGCAGTCGGTCATCAAGTTCGATGCCCTGCTCGAGCACGGCATGGTGAGCGAGCACGACCGCGGGCTCGTGAACTTCGCGGAGACGGCCGAGGATGTGTGGGTGTCTCTCATCGAGAACGGCCTCGTCGTTCAGACCTTGGAGAGGGATGCCGAGCCGGATTTCTGAGGGCCGGACGCGGATCGAATTGATTTGACAAAACACGGGGGTTGAATTGTGATCCCTGTCATGGGGATCGCGATCTCCCCACGAGGCGACATGCCCAAGCATCGCATCCGCTCTCGACCGTTACGGATGCACCATGTCGTCATTCAACACCATCTCTCCTGAAAAACTGGCGCGCCTCGTCGGCACGCCCAAGTGCCCTCTTCTCATCGATGTCCGCACCGACGAGGACTTTGCAGGCGACCCCCGCCTCATTCCCGGCTCCCGGCGGAGGTCCTTCGAGACGGTCGCCGAATGGTCGGTTGGCCTTGAGGGCCGGACTGCCGTCGTGATCTGCCAGAAGGGGCTGAAGCTCAGCCACGGGGTCGCGGCCTGGCTGCGCCATGCAGGCGTGCCGGCGGACTCCCTCGAGGGCGGAGCGCTGGCCTGGGCACAGGCCGGGTTGCCCATGGTCCCGGCGGACCGGGTTCCGGCGCTCGATCGGCAAGGAAGGACGGTCTGGGTTACCCGCTCGCGACCCAAGATCGACCGGATCGCCTGCCCATGGCTGATCCGCCGTTTCGTCGATCCCGATGCCGTCTTCCTGTTCGTCCCGACCTCCGAAGTCCAAGGCGTGTCGGAGCGCTTCTCGGCAACGCCCTTCGATATCGAAGGCGACGACATATTCTGGAGCCATCGCGGCGAGCTCTGCACCTTCGACGTCATGGTCGATGAGTTCGGGCTGTCCACCGCACCGCTGAAGCGGCTCGCCACCATCGTCCGAGGGGCCGACACGGCGCGGCTCGACCTGGCGCCCGAAGCGCCCGGGCTGCTCGCCGCCTCCCTGGGCCTATCCCGCATGTACGCGGACGACCTCGCCCAAGTCGAAGCCGGGCTTCTGCTCTATGATG
Source organism: Microvirga yunnanensis (assembly GCF_025460875.1). Classification (NCBI taxonomy): domain Bacteria; kingdom Pseudomonadati; phylum Pseudomonadota; class Alphaproteobacteria; order Hyphomicrobiales; family Methylobacteriaceae; genus Microvirga; species Microvirga yunnanensis. The sequence continues at coordinate 20,537 of NZ_JAMXFI010000120.1, read as the reverse complement.
CCTTCTATCGCTGGTGCCGTGATGCGACCGACGAAACGCACAATTGGCCTGCGAGAAAGCCGGGGGCATGACGTGAACGAAACAATGCGAGAACCCGGGGAAGCCAAGGGGCAAGCTCTGGCGGACCACGGCGTCTCTCTCGGCGAGGCGTTCCGCGTCTGGCTGCGCGTGGCGGCCCTGAGCTTCGGCGGGCCCGCGGGGCAGATCGCCGTGATGCACCGGATCCTGGTGGAGGAGAAGCGCTGGATTTCCGAAGGACGGTTCCTCCACGCCCTCAACTACTGCATGCTGCTGCCAGGCCCGGAGGCCCAGCAGCTTGCCACCTATGTGGGTTGGCTCATGCACCGCACCCTCGGCGGGATCATGGCGGGAGGATTGTTCATCCTGCCCGGGATCATCGCCATCATGGGTCTCAGCTGGGTCTATGCCCTCTACGGCAAGATCGGCATCGTGGCGGCGCTCTTCTTCGGCCTCAAGGCCGCCGTGCTGGCCATCGTGCTGGAGGCCGTGGTCCGGATCGGCCGGCGGGCGCTGAAAAACCGCATCCTGATCGGGATCGCCGCGGCAGCCTTCGTGGCGATCTTTTTCCTCGACGCGCCTTTTCCTCTGATCATTCTCGTTGCCGGGGTGCTGGGCTTTCTCGGCGGGCGGGCGGGTCTCCCGCAGTTCGAAGCCGGCGGACACGGCGCGGACGCGCAGGACGGCGGCAATCGTCTCGGGGAGCATCGTCCCGCCCACGCCACGCCCAGCGCACGGCGAAGCGTGCGTGTCGCGGCGACCTGGCTTGCGCTCTGGCTCGTGCCGGTCCTGGCTCTCCTGCTGATCCTCGGCCGCAACGACGTCTTCAGCCAGATCGCGGTCTTCTTTTCCAAGATGGCGATGGTCACCTTCGGGGGCGCTTATGCGGTTCTGGCCTATGTGGCCCAGCAGGCCGTGGAAACCTACGGCTGGCTGCATCCGGGCGAGATGCTCGACGGACTCGGCATGGCGGAAACCACGCCGGGCCCGTTGATCATGGTGCTCCAATTCGTGGGGTTCATGGCGGCCTTCCGGGACGCAGGCTCGCTTCCTCCGCTCCTCGCAGGCACGCTCGGCGGCCTCCTGGCCACATGGGTGACCTTTACCCCCTGCTTTCTCTGGATCTTCCTGGGGGCGCCCTACATCGAGATCTTACGCGGCCACAAGGCCCTGAGCGGCGGCCTCGCGGCGATCACGGCCGCCGTGGTGGGCGTGATCCTGAATCTTGCCGTCTGGTTCGGGATTCACACGATCTTCGGCCGGGTTCGGACGTTGGAATGGGGGCCGCTCAGTCTCGATATGCCCGAATGGGGCAGCGTCGATGGATGGGCGCTGCTGCTCGCAGGGGCGGCCGTCATCGCCATGTTCCGCTTCAGGATCGGCATGCTGCCGACGCTTGCGGCGACGTCCATCGCGGGGATCGTCCTGTACTGGACGGGGATGATCGCCTGAACGGGCGAGGCGGAAGACCGCCTCGCCCGGTGTCGAACCGGATCAGGTGGTCGACGAGATCTGCCCGCCGTCGACGCGCAGGATCGAGCCCGTCATGAACGAGGCCTTCTCGCTCGCCAGGAAGACGGCGGCGGCCGCGAATTCCTCGATCTCGCCGTAACGGCCCGCCGGAATGCCCGCGCGGGCTGCGTGCGCCACATCCTCGACGGAGCGGCCGGTGCGCTCCGCATTGGCGGCGTCGAGCTGCTTCAGGCGATCGGTGGCGATGCGGCCGGGCGCGACGGCGTTCACGGTAACGCCCGAGGCGGCCACTTCGCTCGCGAGCGTCTTGCCCCAGCCGACGAGCGCGGGCCGGATGGCGTTCGAGATCGCGAGGTTCGGGATCGGCTGGATCACGCCGGACGAGATCACCGAAATGATGCGGCCGAATTTCCGCTCGATCATGCCGGGGAGGAGCTGATCGGCGATCCGCACGAGGTTGACGAACATCGCCTCGAACGACTGGCGCCACTGATCGGACGACACCCCTTGCGCTTTGCCGGGCGGCGGCCCCCCGCTGTTGAGCACGAGAATGTCGACCCCGCCGAGCGCTTCCGTCACATCCTTGACCAGGGCATCGACCTGATCGACCTTGCCGGTATCGCAGATGAACGGCAGGACGTCCCTGCCGATCTTGTCGGCGGCCGCCTTCGATCCTTCCATCGTGCGGCTGGCGATGGCGACCCGGGCACCCTCCTCGGCCAGACCTTGCGCGATGCCGAAGCCCAACCCCTTGCTCGCGCCGAGAACGAGCGCGCGCTTTCCCTTCAATCCTGTTTCCATGCGTGAAAACTCCCCTTGTTCGTTCACGAGCGCTCGATGCGCTCCATCAGCCATTCGATGTCGGCAATGGTTTCCGGGCTCAGCTTCGGTCCGGGCTTGCGCAGCGTATCGGATGCGATGATGCCGCGCCGCTTCAGCACGTACTTGCGCACGGCAAGGCCTATGCCGGGCTGCGTCTCGTAGCGCACCAGCGGCAGATGGCGGTCGAAGAGATCGTGCGCCTCCGCGCGCCTGCCCTGGTTGACGAGATCGACCACGCCGACCAGCATCTCCGGGTAGGCATAGCCTGTCATCGCCCCATCGGCGCCCCGCTCCATCTCGAAGGGAAGGAACATGCCGCCATTGCCGCAGAGAATGGACACACGGCGCACCTGACCGGCATCGCTCGCGCGGCGCAGCGCCGTGATCTTGTCGAGGCCCGGCCAATCCTCGTGCTTGAGCATCACGCAGGACGGGCTCTGCTCGATGATGCGCATGATCACCTTCGGGGTCATGACCACGTTGGTGGTGAGCGGGTAGTCCTGGATCACCCAGGGCACGTCCGGGCCGATGGCCTCCACGGCATCCGCATAATAGGAGACGATCTGATCGTCGGTCTTCAAGGTCGAGGGCGGCGCGATCATGACGCCGGCGGCGCCCGCATCCATCACCTTGGACGACAGGCCCGACATGGCGGCGAAGCCGGCCGCCGACACCCCGACGATGACGGGAACGCGGCCCGCCACCGTGGCGATGACCTGCCGGGCGAAGGCCAGCGCCTCATCGGCCGCGAGCTTGGGCGCCTCGCCCATGATGCCGAGGATCGTCAGCCCGGTCGCGCCGGCTTTCAGATAGGCCTCGACCATCCGGTCGGTCGAGGCGACGTCGACCCGCCCGTCGCTCTCGAAGGGCGTGGGGCAGATGACGTAGACGCCGGCGGCAGAACTCGTAAGCAAGACTTCCTCCTAGGCAAAGCGGGCAAGAGTGCAGGAACCTCCATACACCCGCTTTCCGTCCGGCGCACCATCTTAGCCGCAGCCGGCTCTTCGCCTTTAGCTGCGCCCGGATCCGCTCTTCTTGCCGCCGCCGTCCTGCTTGTTGACGGTCGCCCAGGCGCGCCTCTCGGCCTCCTTTTCCGAGAGGCCGCGGCTCTCGTAGGATTCCTCGATGTGCTCGGCCTTGCGCTTCTGCTTGTCGGTATAGGCGGACTTGTCACCGCGGGACATGGCATTCTCCTCTCGGGCTGGGTTCCTCAGATGCATTCGACCGGGAATGCATGATCCAAGACTCAACCGGGAAGCCGGCGGGTGGTTCCGCAACTGTGTTTCTTAGCGCATCGTGCGGAAAAGTGGATCCGGTTTTCTGCGCCGAACGATGCGCCAGCCAAGAGTGGAGCATCGGACCCAACAGTGGATCCACTTTTCACGTCCGATGCTCTAGCCGCTGTTGCGCAGGCCCGCCGCAATGCCGTTGATGGACAGGTGGATGCCCTGCACGACCTGCTCGTCCGCGTCGCCGGAGCGGTGACGCTTCAGCAGTTCGATCTGCAGGTGGTTCAGCGGGTCGAGGTAGGGGAAGCGGTTCCGGATCGAACGGGCCAGGAGCGGATTGCCGTCGAGCAGGGATTGCTGCTGCATGATGGCGAGCAGCTGCCTGATCGAGTCCTCCCATTCGCGGCGCAGGCGCGGGAAGATGGCCTCGCGCAAGGCGTCGTCCGCAACGAGGTTCGCATAACGTGAGGCGATCGCGATGTTGCTCTTCGCCAGGACCATGTCCATGTTCGAGAGCAGCGCCTGAAAGAACGGCCAGTCGCGGTACATTTCCTGCAGCAGCGCCAGGCCGGTATCGGGCCGCTTTTCGAGCCACTCGTTCACCGCGGAGCCGAAGCCGTACCAGCCGGGGAGCATGAGGCGGCACTGGGCCCAGCCGAACACCCATGGGATGGCACGAAGATCCTCGATACGCCGGGAGTTCGTGCGCGACGCGGGCCGGCTGCCGATGTTCAGGTTGGCGATCTCGCCGATGACGGTCGATTCCCAGAAATAGCGCTCGAAGTCTTCGGTCTCATAGACGAGCGCCCGATACGCCTTGAAAGCGCTGTTCGAAAGCTCCTCCATCGCCTTCAGGTACTCTTCGCGCGGGGCGGACTGGCCCGAATGCAGAAGAGTGGCCTCGAGCGTGGCCGCGGCGAGGATCTCCAGATTGCGGCGCCCGAGATCCGGATTGGAGTATTTGCCCGCAATCACCTCGCCCTGTTCGGTGATCCGGATGGCGCCCTGCACGGCCCCGCCCGGCTGCGCCAGGATCGCCTGATAGCTCGGTCCGCCGCCTCGGCCCACGGATCCGCCGCGACCATGGAAGAGCCGAAGCGCCACGCCGTGGCGCCTGAACACCTCGATCAGCTCGATCTCCGCCTTGTAGAGCTCCCAGCCGGAGGTGAGGAAGCCGCCGTCCTTGTTGCTGTCGGAATAGCCGAGCATCACCTCCTGGGCCTGTCCGCGGCTGCGCAACAGGCGCATGTAATCCGGCAGGGCGAACAGCGCATCCATCACGCCGCTGCTGTTGCGCAGATCCGCGATGGTCTCGAAGAGCGGGATGATGTTCACATCCATCTCGCCGTCGCGCGGACGCAAGAGGCCGGCCTCCTTCAGGAGGAGAGCGACCTCCAGGATGTCGGAGGGATCGCTCGCCTTGGAGATGACGTAGTTCGGCACGGCCGCGCGGCCATAGCGCCGATGGGCCTCGGCCGCTTCGTGAACGATGGCCAGTTCGGATGCGGTCTCCGGCGAATAGTCGAGGTAGGGCGACATGAGAAGGCGCGGCGTCTGAAGTTCTTCCAGAAGCAAGGCAACGCGCTCGTCTTCCGGCAGTCCTTCATAAGCGGTTCCGGGATTGGCCTTTTCAAAAAGTTCGGCCACCACACGCTGATGGACGTCGGAGTTCTGGCGCATGTCGAGACTGGCCAGATGGAACCCGAACACGCTGACGGCGCGGCGCAGTTTGCGCAGGCGGCCACGTGCGAGCGATCCTGATCCGTTCGAGCGCAGGGAGCGGTGAAGGATCGAGAGATCGCCTTCGAACTCCTCGATGCCGCCATAGGCTGACGCCTCGCCTACCGCATGGCGCGCCACATCGCCGTGCCCCAGCCGGGCTGCGGTTGCCGCAAGGCGCGCGTAGATGCCCGTGATTGCCCTGCGATAGGGCTCGTCCTGGCGATGGGGCGAGGGATCGGGAGAAGCCTTGGCGAGGGCCTGGACCTCGTCGGAGACGTTCACGTACCGCCCGTCGAGCGACAGTTCGGCGCCCAGGCAATGGAGCTCCTCGAGGTAGAAGCCGAGGGCGTGCTTGCTCTGCAGCAGCAGGGCCTGCCGCAGGGCATCCGCCGTCACGAAAGGATTGCCGTCGCGGTCTCCGCCGATCCAGCTGCCCATGCGCAGGAAGGAGGGCAGCTCCACGCTCTCCCACAGGGGATCCATGGCCGCAAGCTGATCCTCGAGGGAGGCATAGACCCGAGGCAGTTCCTTGAAGAACGTGTAGTCGTAGTACGACAGGCCGTTGTTGACCTCGTCGATCACCTTGAGACGGTTACGCCGCAGGATGCTCGTCTGCCACAGGGTGAGAATGGCACGGCGGAGGCTTTCCTGGCAGGAAGCCTCCTCGTCGGGCGTCAGATGCTGCCGATCCCGCTGCGCCAGGATCTGGGAGATTTCCATCTCACGGTCGATGGTGCTCTTGCGGCGCACCTCGGTCGGATGCGCGGTGAGAACGGGACAGACGAGTGCGGAGGCGAAGACGGCCTGCAGGGCCGAATGGCTGATGCCCGCCTCCTGGATGAGCTTGAGGGCTCGTGCCAGCGTCCCCTCGCGCGGTGCCGCAGCCTCCATGGCGTGAGCGCCCGCCATCGCGTGGGCGCGGGAGCGGCGGACATGGTGCTGGTCCTCGGCGATGTTCGCCAAGTGCGAGAAATAGCTGTAGGCCCGGATGATCTGGTTGCTGCGCCCCCGCGAGAGGCTGTTCAGGATCGTCTCGAGCTCGCGGCGGGCCGCGTCATCCTCATCGCGGTGGAAACGGATCGAAGTTTGGCGGATGCGTTCCACGATCTCGAAGGCAGCCTCCCCTTCCTGCTCGCGGATCGTGTCTCCGAGGATGCGCCCCAGGAGCCGGATGTCGTCGCGAAGGGGAAAATCCTTCTCGGGTGTGACGTCGGGGTTGATCAGGGACATGGGAGGGCTCCCGCTTCGCGCGTTTGCTGCACTGCGAAATAAAACCCTTTGCTGCCCTACGGCAAGTGTAATTTTATTTTAAAATCCGCCTAATTCATGACGGCCCAACGCTCCGGTCGGTCCGTCTGCCCGATAAGGGCCAGACCATAGGCGATGGACTCGAACTGGTCTGCGGAGGTCAGCCGGGTCTCGCCGAAACGATCGACGAACAGGCGACGGATGGCTGGAACGAACGAGGTGCCGCCGGTCAGGAACACGCGCTCGATCTCCTCGGGTCTGACGCCGGCCGTCGAAAGAGCCTCGTCGACCGTTCCGGCGATCCGCTCGACGTCTTCCGCGATCCACGACTCGAAATCGGCCCGCGTGATCTTCGCCTCGACGTCGACGCTCTCGCCCCGGAACCGGAACGTCGTCTCCTCCTGGTTCGAAAGCGCGACCTTGGCCGAAGAGACCGCCCGGTAGAGGGCAAAGCCGAGATCGTACTCGATGATATCGATGAATTTCTCGAGCGGTTCGGGCTCCACGGCGACGCGGGCCAGTTCCCGCAGTTCCTTGAGATCGCCGCTGCCCTTCATCATCGCGAGATGGTTCCACCGGGCCAAATTGGCATAATAGTGGTTGGGGATCGACAGGATCTTTCCCATGGAACGATAGAGCCCACCTTTTCCCAGGCGCGGGGACACGACCTTGTCGACGACCCGGTAATCAAAGGCGTCCCCGGCGATTCCGATGCCGGCATGCCCCAGCGGATCGGCCCGCAGCACGCCTCCTTGCCGGGCAAAGCGCATGACCGAGAAGTCGCTGGTGCCGCCGCCGAAATCCGCCACCAGGACGGTGGCGTCATGATCGAGCTGGCGCGCATAGAAGAAGGCGGCCCCCACGGGCTCGTAGACGTAGCGCGCCTGCTCCGCCCCGAGCCGGCTGAAGGCCGTCCGGTAGCGCTGCATGGCGAGACCGTCGTCCGGATTGTAGCCCGCGAACTGGACCGGCCGTCCGATGACGACGTTCCGCGCGCCCCAGTCGAGCCGGGCGCCGCCATGGCGCACGAGCGTGCGCAGGAAGGCGCTCAGCAGGTCCTCGAAGGCATAGCGTTCGCGGAAGATCCGGGTTTCCTTGAACGTCGCGCTGGCCGCGAAGGTCTTGAACGACTGGATGAAGCGGTGAGCATGGAGCCCGTCCAGGAACTGCTCGATCGCCCAGGGGCCGCCCTCGACTTCGGTGCGCAGGCCGTTGCCGTGCCGCTCGTCCCAGAAGCACAATGCCGTGACGTAGACCTTGAGGCGCTCGCCCCCGTGCTCGAAGGTCAGGGCCTCCACGTGTCCGTTCCGGTCCGCCAGGGCCACGACCGTGTTGCTGGTGCCGAAATCGATGCCGATGGATAAATCGTCGGAGAGGGGCATGGTGACCTCGGGAGCAGCCGAAAGGGCCGGACGGTCTATACGCCAAGGCTTCGCCTGCCAAGCAGAAATGTCAAAACACTGTCTTCCCTAACGGCACTGCGACCCCGGTGCTGTGGACGGGCCGTTGACCCGGTGGCGTCCCGCACCGTAGAAGCCGCGCCTTACGCCTTATTCGGAGACTTTCATGCTATCCATCGGTCAGCGCATCGCGAACGAACTGAGTGTTCAGGAATGGCAGGTCAAGGCGGCCATCGAGCTGCTGGACGGCGGATCGACCGTTCCCTTCATCGCACGCTACCGCAAGGAAGTCACCGGCACCCTGGATGATGCCCAGCTGCGCACCCTGGAGGAGCGCCTGCGCTACCTGCGCGAGCTGGAGGACCGCCGCAAGACGATCCTCGACAGCGTCCGCGAGCAGGGCAAGCTCACCGACGAGCTGGCGCTCCAGATCAACACCGCCGACACCAAGGCGCGCCTCGAGGATCTCTACCTGCCCTACAAGCCCAAGCGGCGGACCAAGGCGCAGATCGCCCGGGAGGCGGGCCTGGAGCCATTGGCCGACCTGCTCCTGGGCGAGCCCGGCCGCGAGCCCAAGGAAGCGGCCGCCGCCTTCGTGAATGCCGAGAAGGAGGTCGCCACCCCGGAGGCTGCCCTCGAGGGCGCCCGCTCGATCCTCGTCGAGCGCTTCGCGGAGAATGCGGAGCTCCTGGGAGCCCTGCGCGAGATTTACTGGGAGCGCGGCAGCCTCACGTCGAAGGTGCGCGACGGCAAGGCGACCGAGGGCGCGAAATTCGCCGATTACTTCGACTTCGCCGAGCCCCTGCCGAAGCTCCCCTCCCACCGGATCCTCGCCCTGTTCCGCGGCGAGAAGGAGGAGATCCTCGACCTGCGCATGGAGGAGGACAAGGACGCCGCCGAGCCCGGCTATGTCAGCCGCTACGAGGGCCGCACGGCGCTCGCCTACGGGATCGTCGATCAGGGTCGTCCCGGCGACAAATGGCTTCTGGACACGGTTCGCTGGGCCTGGCGCACGAAGCTGCGGTTCTCCATCGAGCTCGACATGAAGATGAAGCTCTGGCAGCTGGCCGAGGACGAGGCCGTGAAGGTATTCGCCGGCAACCTGCGCGATCTGCTTCTCGCGGCTCCGGCCGGCGCGCGCCCGACGCTCGGCCTCGATCCGGGCTACCGCACCGGCGTGAAGGTGGCCGTGGTGGATGCGACCGGAAAGGTCGTGGCGACCGATACCGTCTACCCGCACGAGCCGAAGCGCCAATGGGACGAAGCCCTCGCGACGCTGGCGCGGCTCTGCCGCGTGCACAGGGTCGAGCTCGTGGCGATCGGCAACGGCACGGCCTCGCGCGAGACCGACAAGCTCGCGGCCGAGCTGGTGGCGAAGCACCCGGACCTGAAGCTCACCAAGATCATGGTGTCGGAAGCCGGTGCCTCCGTCTATTCCGCCTCCGCCTTCGCCAGCCAGGAACTGCCGGATCTCGACGTCTCCCTGCGCGGCGCCGTCTCCATCGCGCGCCGCCTGCAGGACCCCTTGGCGGAGCTCGTGAAGATCGACCCGAAATCCATCGGCGTCGGGCAGTACCAGCACGATCTCGCCGAATACAAGCTCTCCCGCTCCCTCGACGCGGTGGTGGAGGATTGCGTGAACGCGGTCGGGGTCGACCTCAATACCGCCTCGGCGCCGCTGCTCGCCCGGGTCTCGGGCCTCGGCGAATGGGTGGCGCAGAACATCGTCTCCCACCGCGATGCCAACGGACCGTTCAAGACCCGCAAGGCGCTCACCAAGGTCTCCGGCCTTGGCCCGAAGACCTTCGAACAGGCGGCGGGCTTCCTGCGCATTCCGAACGGCGACGACCCGCTCGATGCCTCGGGCGTCCATCCGGAGGCCTATCCGGTCGTGCGCCGCATTCTCGAAGCCACGAAGAGCGACATCAAGGTGGTGATCGGCAACGGCGCCGTGCTGAAGAAGCTCAACCCGCAGAGCTTCACGGACGAGAAGTTCGGCGTTCCGACCGTGAAGGACATCCTGAGCGAGCTGGAAAAGCCCGGCCGCGACCCGCGGCCCGAATTCAAGACCGCCACCTTCATGGAGGGCGTGGAGAAGATCAGCGACCTGAAGCCCGGCATGGTTCTGGAAGGCGTCGTCACCAACGTGGCCGCCTTCGGGGCCTTCGTCGACGTGGGCGTCCACCAGGACGGGCTCGTGCACATCTCGGCCCTGGCCGACACCTTCGTGAAGGACCCGCGCACCGTGGTGAAGCCGGGCGACATCGTGAAGGTGAAGGTGCTCGAGGTCGACGTTCCGAGGAAGCGGATCTCGCTCTCCATGCGCATGAGCGACCCGGCCGAGAAGCGCTCCGCCGGCCGCCAGGACGACAACCGGGCGGCATTCCAGAAGCATCGCGCGCAGACGGAGCGGAAGCCGGCCCCGCAGGCGCCCGCCTCCGGCGGCGCCCTGGCCGACGCCCTGCGCCGGGCCGCGATGGCGGGCGGCAAGGACAGTGGCAAGGACAAGGGAAGCCGGAAGTGACCGCGACGGGGCGGCTTGTGGCCGCCCCTGAACTGCTCTAGAAGCAAAGCGTCTCACGGGGAGCCTCGAGACGAGGCTGAGAGGTGGCGAGGCCACCGACCCGTCGAACCTGATCCGGGTCATGCCGGCGGAGGGAATGAGCATGCGACATCGCCACGACAGCCATGCCCCGTGCGACCTGCGCCGCCAGACCGGCCTGCCTCATGCATGGGAGCGCCCTTAAGATGCTACGCCGACTGCTTCTCACCCTTGTTTCCCTCGGGCTGGCGACAGGCCTCGCCCACGCCCAGACCAAGCCGACGCTGACCGTCTACACCTACAGCTCGTTCGCCGGGAAATACGGCCCCGGCAAAACCGTCAAGGAGCGCTTCGAGGCGACCTGCGGCTGCGAGCTGAACTGGGTCACCGCCGAGGACGCGGGCAGCCTGCTCGGGCGGCTGCGGCTCGAAGGCGAGAACACCAAGGCCGACGCGGTGGTCGGCCTCGACATGAACCTCGTCGCCGAGGCCCGCTCGCTCAACCTCTTCGCGCCGCACGGGGTGGATGTGAAGGACCTGACCCTTCCCATCGCATGGAATGACAGCACCTTCATCCCCTTCGACTGGGGCTATTACGCCTTCGTGTACGACGCCAACAAGCTCGCCCATCCGCCCAAGAGCCTGCAGGAGCTCGTCGACGATCCCAACGGTCCGAAGGTGGTCCTGCAGGATCCGCGCACCAGCGCCCCGGGCCTCGGCCTGCTGCTCTGGATGCAGAAAGTCTATGGCGACCAGGCCGGCGAGGCCTGGGGCAAGCTCAAGCCCCGCATCGTGACCTTCACCAAGGGCTGGTCCGAAGCCTATGGCCTGTTCCTGAAGGGCGAGGCCGACATGGTGATGTCCTACACCACGTCGCCCGCCTATCACATCGCCGCGGAGAAGAAGGACAACTACAGGGCCGCGGCCTTCGCCGAGGGACACTACCTTCACGTGGAGCTCGCCGGCATGACCCGCACCTCGAAGCAGCCGGACCTCGCCAGGAGATTCATGGCCTTCATCCTCAGCGAGCCGTTCCAGTCGGCCATGCCCGAGGGCAACTGGATGATGCCGGCCAAGACCCCGGCCTCCGGCTTGCCCGCCGCCTTCAAGGATCTGGTTCAGCCGAGCCGGGCGCTTCTCTACACTCCGGAGGACGTGCAGCAGAACCGCCGCGCCTTCACGGATGCCTGGCTCAACGCCACGGCCCGCTGACCGGCGATCATGACGCTGAAGCCGCCCCATCCCGGAAGTCTCGTGGCCTTCGCCATCCTGGCTCTGGTGGCGGGCGGCTTCATCGCTCTCGCGACCGTCGACGGAGGGACGCCCACGCTTCTCTCCATCGGCCCCTATCTCTGGCGGGTGCTTGCCTTCTCGCTCATCCAGGCGACCCTTTCGACCGTGCTGTCGCTGGCGCTCGGGATCGGCCTGGCGCTGGCCCTCGCCCGCCGCCGGATTCCGGGACGCGACATCGTTCTGGCCATCCTCGGCTCCACGATGGTGATGCCGACGATCGTGGCGGTGTTCGCAGTCTTCGCGGTCTATGGCCGCAGCGGATGGCTCGCCGACGCACTGGCCGTCCTCGGCTGGACCGGAGGCTTCAGCATCTTCGGCTATCCGGGCATCCTCATCGCCCATGTGTTCCTGAACGGCCCCTTCGTGGCCCGGATCACCCTCGATGGATTGAACCAGGTGCCGGCGGAGCACTGGCGCCTCGCCAGTGCCCTCGGGTTCACGCCTGTCCAGATCTTCCGCCATCTCGACTGGCCGGTGCTGCGCGGGGAGCTGCCGGGCGTCGCCGGGCTCATCTTCCTGATGTGCTTCAAGAGCTTCGCGATCGTGCTGGCGCTCGGCGGGGGGCCTGGCCGCTCCACCCTGGAAGTGGCGATCTTCGAGGCTCTGAAGATCGATCTCGATTTCGGCCGCGTCGCCTGGCTGGCCCTGATCCAGCTCGCCATCTGCCTGTCGATGACGGCCCTGCTCCATTGGGCCTTCACGCGCCCGCCGGTGGGCCACACGATCCGCAGCCTGGCCCATCGCCCCGACGCGAAGGACCGGGGCCTGAAAATCCTCGATGCGGTGGTGCTCGTCGTCAGCGGCCTGTTCATCGCGCCGCTCGCCTTCAGCGTGCTGACGGGCTTGCGCCGCCTGCCCGCGGTGATCGACGCGGATCTGCTGCGGGCCTTCGTCACGAGCCTCGCCATCGCCGGTGCGGCCGCGCTCCTGGCGTGCGGCCTGGCCCTGGCCCTGGCGTCCGCGGCGCGGCGGCGGCGCATCGTGCTCCGTTCCCCGCGCAGCGCCGCCTTCTACGATCTCCTGCCCGACGCGCTGCTCGCCGTGCCGCCCTTCGCCCTGACCGCGGGCCTGTTCCTGCTGATCAGGCGCTTCGGCGATCCGTCCACGGCCGGCCTCATCCTGCTGCCGCTGATCAACGGGCTGGCGGCCGTGCCCTTCGCCTATCGCTACGTGGCGCCCCGTCTCCTCACCACGGAGGAGCGCTACGGCCGCATGGCGGCCTCCCTCGGCATCACCGGATGGTCGAAGCTCACGATCATGGATTGGCCGGTGCTCAAGCGGCCCCTCGCGGCGGGCTTCGCCCTCGCCATGGCCCTGTCCTTCGGCGATTTCGGCATCGTCGCGCTCTTCGGCGGCACGGACCTGGTGACCCTGCCCTATCTTCTCTACGAGCGCCTCGGCGCCTACCGGCTGGACGAGGCATCAAGCGTCGGCCTCGTCATCGTGCTCGTCGCCGTCCTTCTCGCTCACGCTTCAGGTCGCCTGTCCGATGCTCGTGATTGACAACTGCCGCCTGACCTGGCCCGATTTCACGGCGGATTATTCCCTGTCCGTGCCGACCGGAAACCTGTGCGCGGTCATCGGCCCGTCGGGGGGCGGCAAGACGACCCTGCTCCACATGATCGCCGGCTTCGAGCGCCCTGAGCGCGGGACATTGACCTTCGACGGACGGGACCTTCTGCCCCTCGAGCCGGCCAAGCGCCCGGTGGCGATCGTGTTCCAGGACCACAACCTGTTTCCCCACCTGAGCGTGGCGCAGAACGTCGGCCTGGGGCTGCGCCCCTCCCTGCGGCTGAGCGCGGAGGAGAGGGCTCTCGTGGGCGAGATGCTGGATGCGGTCGGGCTCGCAGGTTTCGACGAGCGCAGGCCGGGGGAGATGTCGGGCGGGCAGCGCCAGCGGGTCGCTCTGGCGCGGGCGCTCGTGTCCGGTCGTCCCCTCATTCTGCTCGACGAGCCGTTCAGCAGTCTCGATCCGGCCCTGCGCCGCGACATGATCCTGCTCGTCGACGCCTTGCGCCGCAGGCGTTCCGTCACGATCCTGATGACGATCCATACGCCCGAGGACGTGGCCGATCTCGCCGACCAGATGGCCTTCGTGGCCGATGGGCGGGTCGTCGCGTCGGGCCGCCCCGCGGAGATCCTCGACGGCGCGCTCGCCCCCCGGATCGCGGCGGCCGTCTCGGATTCGTGAGAGGCGTCGGTTTCCACCTGTCACACTGGGCCTGTGCCGGTGATCCCGATGACGAAAAGCACCGAGCCTCATCACGTCATGGCCGGGACGAGCCCGGCCATGACCGGAGAGAGCGTCACCCCCGCCCCGCCAGGACCGACACGCCGGACGCATCGAAGACGTGGAGCGCCCGGGCCGGCACATGGGCCGTGTAGGCGCCGCCCGGGGTCGCGTCGGTCTCGCCGGGCGCGCGGACGATCACGTCGTCGCCGCTGGCGAGCCTCATGTAGACGTAGCTCGACTCGCCCAGCTGCTCGATCGCATCGATGGTGCCGCGCAAGGGCGCGGCGTCGGCTCCCCCCTGCTCCATGTGCTCGGGCCGGATGCCGACGGTCACCGGATCGCCGGGAGCCAAAGCGCCTGCGCGCACCGTCACGACGGCTTCCGTGCCGGCGAACCCGAGGGTGGCGCTCCCGCCTTCCAGCCTCAGAACCTGCCCCTTGATGAAGTTCATCCGCGGCGAGCCGATGAAGCCGGCCACGAACAGGTTGCCGGGATGGCGATAGAGTTCGAGCGGCGCGCCCACCTGCTCGATCCGCCCGTGGTTCATCACCACGATCTTGGACGCCAGCGTCATGGCCTCGACCTGATCGTGGGTGACGTAGATCATCGTCGCGCCGAGGTCCCGGTGGAGCTTGGCGATTTCCAGCCGCGTGTTGACGCGCAGCGCCGCATCGAGGTTCGAGAGCGGCTCGTCGAAGAGGAAGACGCTCGGGTTGCGCACGATCGCCCGGCCGATGGCCACGCGCTGGCGCTGGCCGCCCGACAATTCGCGCGGCTTGCGGTCGAGAAGCGGCGTGAGCTTCAGGATCTCGGCCGCCTGCCGCACCCGGCGGTCCACCTCGGCCTTGTTCGTCTTGGCGAATTTCAGCCCGAAGGCCATGTTCTTGTAGACGTTCATGTGCGGATAGAGCGCGTAGGACTGGAACACCATGGCGATCTTGCGGTCCGCCGGCGGCAGCTCGTTCACCCGCCGGCTGTCGATCCGGATCTCGCCGCCGCTCACGGTTTCCAGCCCGGCGATGATGCGCAGAAGGGTGGACTTGCCGCAGCCGGACGGGCCGACGAAGACCACGAACTCCCCGTCGGCGACCGAGAGATCGATGTCGCGCAGGATCTCCGTGGCTCCGAAAGACTTGGCAACATTGTGCAGGGAAACGTCGGCCATCGCGGTCAATTCCTGAAAGAGGGCGTCACTTCACGGCGCCGGCCGTGAGGCCGCGCACGAGGTAGCGCGAGAAGAGAAGGTAGAGGACGAGGACCGGGGCGATCGCGAGCGTCAGGGAGGCGAGAACCGCATTCCAGTCCGTCACGTACTGGCCGATGAACTGCTGCACGCCAAGGGTGATCGTCTGCTTGCCGTCGCCGGGCGCGAGGATCAGCGGGAACCAGAGATCGTTCCAGACCGGCACCATGGTGAACACGGCGACCGTCGCGATGGCCGGGCTGATCAGGGGCAGGATGATGCTGGCGAAGATCCGGTACTCGCTCACCCCGTCGCAGCGGGCGGCATCGCGCAGGTCCTTGGGGATCTGCTGGATGAACTCGCCCAGGATGAGGATCGCGAGCGGCAGCCCCTGGGCGACGTAGACCAGGATGAGCGCGGTCAGCGTGTTGACGAGGTTCAGCTCCACCATCATGCGCAGGATGCTGACGCTGCCGAGCCGGATCGGCACCATGATGCCGACGGCGAGGTAGAGCGCGATCAGCGTGTTGCCGGTGAACTTGTACTCGGTCAGCGCCCAGGCGGCCATGGCCCCGATGAGGACGATCAGCACCAGCGAGACCAGGGTCACGGTCAGGCTGTTGAAGAAGTAGAGGCCGAAATCCGCATTGGCGAAGACCCGGTCGAACCCGATCGTCGTGAAGGTCTGGCCGTTCGGAAGGCCGAGGGGGTCGGCGAAGATCGCCCGCCGGGTCTTGAACGCGTTGACGAGGATGAGCAGGATCGGCCCGAGTGCCAGGATCGTGTAGAGGATGAGCGCCACATGGACGGCGATGCGGCCGGGTCGGATGGTGGGTCCCATGGCGTCCTCAGAACGTATGCCGCTGCAGCCGCCGCTGCACGCCGAAGAGATAGATCAGCACGCCCACCAGGATGATGATCAGCATGGCGGTCGCCACCGCGGCCCCCATGGTCGGGCTGCCGACCTGAAGCTGGAAGCCGAAGAAGGTGCGGTAGAAGAACGTGCCGAGGATGTCGGTCGAGAAGTTCGGCCCCGCGAGCGCGCCCTTGATCGCATAGATCAGGTCGAAGGCGTTGAAATTGGCCACGAAGGTGAGGATCGACACCACGCCGAGCGTCGGCAGGATCAGGGGCAGGCGCACGAACCAGAACACGCTGAACGGGCCCGCCCCGTCGACGGTGGCGGCATCGAGCAGGTCGTCGGGGATGTTCAGGAGCGCCGCATAGATCAGCATCATGGGGATGCCGACGAACTGCCAGACCGAGATCAGCGAGACGGTCAGAAGGGCGGTCGATTCCTGGCCGAGCCAGGGACCGAAGAAGCTCCCGAGGCCGACGGCCTTCAGGAGGCTCGGCGCGATGCCCCAGAGCGGATTGAGGATGAGCTGCCAGATGAACCCGATGATCACCACGGACAGCATGGTCGGCAGGAAGATCAGCGTGCGGTAGACGCTCCCGCCGGTAAGCCGCGGCAGGCTGAGCAGCATGGCGAGCCCGAGGCCGATGCCGTTCTGCACCACCATGTGGATCAGGAAGAAGATCAGGTTGTTGCGGAACGCGTTCCAGAACTGGCCCGACCAGTTGGGATCGGACAGAAGCGTCCGGAAATTCTCGAGGCCGACGAAGCTGCGCGCTCCCGTCTCGTCGCCCGCATAGAGGCTCAGGCGGATCGTGTCGATCAGCGGATAGATCGAGAACAGGGTGTAGATCGCCAGCGCCGGCGCCAGGAACACCGCGATATGGACGGGAAAGCGCGAGCGGGCGGGCACCGCATCGGCCGACTGAATCCGTGAAGCCGTAAGATCCGTCATGCTGCTCCGGGCCGAAGGAGAATGGAAAGACGGGCCGCTTTCGGTGAGCGGCCCGCCTCGCTGCTTTCAGCCCTTACTTCTTGTGCGGCTCGTACCAGCTGGCGAGCCCGTCCTCGGCCTTCTTGGCCGCCTCTTCGGGCTTCATGCTGCCGTTCATCACCTGGGCGCTCACGTTCCAGAGCTCGTTCTCGAGATTGGGCGTGCCGCGGGACAGGATCTGATAGGAGTTGCGGATCGAGCTTTCGCAGGTGCCGCGCCAGCCGACGAACTTGGCCGCCACCGGGTCCTTCACGTCGACCTTCGCCTTGGAGAGCGGGAAGAAGCCCGGCAGCTCGTTGGCGTAGATGTCGGCGAATTCGGGCGAGGCCACCCAGGACAGGAAGGTCTTGGCGGCTTCCATGTTCTTCGACTTGGCGTTGATTCCGATCGCGATGTCGGTGTGATCGCTGATGTAGCACTTGTCGCCGTCCTTCACGACCGGCGGCGCGAAGGCGTCGAACTCGAAATCGGCCTGCTTGCGGAAGATCGGCACGTCCCAGGAGCCGGCCGGATAGATCGCCGCGCGGCCGAGGGTGAACAGGTTCTGCGTGTCCGGATACTTCTGGGACTTGTAGCCGTCGCCCATGTAGGGGGTCCAGCTCGCCAGCTCCTTGAACACGTCCACATAGGCCGGATCGGTGAACTTCTGCTTGCCTTCGATCAGCGCCTTGCGGCCCTCCTCGCCCTTCCAGTAGTTCACGCCGATGTTCTGGAAGCCCATGGTGGCGGCCTCCCACTGGTCGGCCGTGCCCATGGCGATGGGCGTGTACTTGCCGTCGGCCTTGATCTTGTCGAGCACCGCGTGGAACTCGGCCACGGTCTTGGGCGGCGTGAGCTTCAGCTCGTCGAAGATCTCCTTGTTGTAGACGAAGCCGTGGATCACGGAGGCCATCGGCATGCAGAAGGTGGTCTTGCCGTCGTCCGTCGACCAGGCGCTCTTGGCCACGTCGGAGAAGTTCTCGATGCCCTTCACGTCGTTGACGGAGACCAGATTGCCCTTCTTGAACAGGTCGAGGGAGGCGTCGAACGGACGGCAGGTGATGAGGTCACCCGCCGTGCCGCCGGCGAGGCGCGCGTTGAGAGCGGCGTTGTACTCGGTCGGCGGATCGGCCTTGAACTGGACCTTGATGTCGGGATGCTTCTTGTTGAAGGCCGGAATGATCTTGGTGTTCCAGACATCCGCATCGTCGTTGCGCCAGCTCTCGATGGTGAGCGTCTGGGCCGAGGCGGCATGGGCGAAAGCAAGAGCCGCCGCGGCCACCGAGGCGGTCGCAAGCAACTGTCCTGCACGGCGCAGGAACGCTTTCGAGTGAGGTGTCGTCATCGTGTTCATCCTCCGTGACCGCGGGGCCTGAGAACGCCCCAATATTTTGTGTCCCTCTGACTGCCCCATGCCATTCTTGTTCGCGTTCTGCGCGCTCCGGCGGGCCAGCGACACTGTTCCACCGGAACGCTCATGGGACAAGTGACCTCATATTGGTATCGGCAAAATTCAAAGACAACTCCTCTTTGGCGGCGCCGGCCACAATTTGCCGGCTCCTCTTTTTGGAATCTCTGCGCTCTTTCGCCAGAGGCCGAGCAGGAGGCCGAACCAGGAGGCCGGAGGCTGTGGACAAAGGGCGTGAGTATTGCGGGCCGCGCCTCTTCCCGAACTGGACATTAAGTGGCATGGTGCCTGTCCGTAAGATCGCTCCCCGAGATCCGTTTCGCATGTCCGACCTCCTGTTCCTTGGCATTGACGGCGGCGGCACCAAGTGCCGGGCCCGGCTGCGCGATGCGCGGGGAGCGCTCCTGGGCGAAGGAACCGGGGGGCCGTCCAACATCCGTCTCGATCCCGATGTGGTCTGGACCTCGATTCTCACCGCCTGCCGCGAAGCCCTCGGCCAGGCGGGGCTCTCCGAGGGCGACCTCGCGCGGATCCATGCCGGGATGGGGGCCGCCGGCGCCGGGCAGACCAGCGCGGTCGAACGCCTCCTGGCCCGCCCCCACCCCTTCGCGTCCTTCGAGATCGAGACCGATGCCCACACCGCCTGGCTCGGGGCCTTCAACGGCGGCGACGGCGCCATCCTGATCGTCGGCACCGGCTCCTGCGGCTATGGCGGCACCAGCGGCCAGTGCCACTACGTGGGCGGCTGGGGCTACGAAATCTCGGACGAAGGAAGCGGCGCCGCCATCGGGCGCGAACTCCTGCGCCGCTGCATCTGGGCCCATGACGGGCGCGCCGCGCCGACGCCGCTCTCGGACGCGGTTCTCGCCGAGTTTGACAACGATCTCGAGATCCTGATCGACTGGGTCGGCAAGGCCCGTCCGGCCGATTACGGCCGCTATGCGCCCCTCGTCCTGCGGCATGCCGAGAAGCGCGATCCTCTCGGCATCGCGATCATCGAGGCGGCGGCGGCCGGCCTGAGCGCGATCGGCACGCGCCTGCTCGATCTCGGCGCCCCGGCCATCTGCCTGTTCGGGGGCCTGGCGGAACTGCTTCGTCCCTGGCTGTCGCCGCCGGTCCAGCGCACCATCGCGGCGCCCATGGCCGACGCGCTCGACGGCGCCATCCTCCTGGCCCGCATGGCACGTCGGAGAGACGGCCATGAGTGAACCGACCGGCGATCCGCTCGCCTTCGTGCCACTCGACGAGGGCAATCCCACGCCGCTCTATCTCCAGCTCCAGCAATCCATCGAGGACGCCGTGCGCAAGGGCGCGCTCAAGGCCGATGCGGCCCTGCCCGGGGAGCGGGATCTCGCCAAGCAGCTGGGCATCTCGCGCGTCACGGTGCGCAAGGCCATCACCGGACTGGTGCAGAAGGGCGTGCTCGTCCAGCGTTGGGGCTCGGGCACCTTCATCGCGCCCCAGATGCGCCTCGAACAGCCCCTCTCCCGCCTG
Organism: Microvirga yunnanensis; assembly: GCF_025460875.1. NCBI lineage: Bacteria > Pseudomonadati > Pseudomonadota > Alphaproteobacteria > Hyphomicrobiales > Methylobacteriaceae > Microvirga > Microvirga yunnanensis. The sequence continues at coordinate 644 of NZ_JAMXFI010000120.1, read as the reverse complement.
TCGAGCTTCACCGACGACATGTCGGCCCGCGGCCTGACGTCCTCGGCCGTGATGCTGAGCCGTTCGACCGGCCCGGCCTCCACCGACGAATTGATGGCGCTCGGTCTCTCGCCGGGCGATCTGGTAAGCCGCGTCAACCGCCTGCGCCTCGCCAACGGCATTCCCATGGCGATCGAGAACGCGGTCCTGCCGTCGAGGGTCCTGCCCGATCCGTCCCTGGTCAAGCAGTCGCTCTACGCGGTGCTGCACGAGCAGGGCTTCATGCCGACCCGCGCCCTGCAGCGGCTGCACGCCGTTCTCCTGAACGAGGAACAGGCCTCCCTGCTCAGCGTTCCGCCTCAGAGCCCGGCCCTCTACATCGAGCGACGTTCGTTCACCGCCGCGGGCGAGGTCGTCGAGTTCACCTCGTCCTATTACCGGGGCGACGCCTATGATTTCGTGGCCGAGCTGACCATCAGCCAGCCCGAACGGATGCACCATGATGATGCCTGACACCCACGCCAACGTCCTGACGGCCATGCTGCGCGAGGCGCAGGAAGCCCCGCAGGTGGTCGCGCGCCTGCTCGAGAGCAACGCTCCCCTGTGCCGCGCCCTCGGCGAGCGCCTGCGCGCTGAGCCGCCGCCTTTCGCCGTCACCTGCGCGC
>NZ_JAMXFI010000012.1:0-124344 GCF_025460875.1 Microvirga yunnanensis | reverse complement strand
AACTCTTCACGTCGCAACTGATGCCAGACGCGACGAAGGACGAATTCGAGTCGTTCAACGAGCTCCAGCGGCGCTCATGTTCACCGGAGTGCGCGGCTCGATACTACGAGGCCATCTGCGATCTGGACGTCCGCGAGCTATTGCCGAAGGTAACTACGCCGACGCTGGTCCTGCATGTTCGCGATGACCGCATGGCTCCTGTGGCGGCTGGGCGCGCGATGGCCTCCGACATTCCTGGCGCTCGTTTCGTGGTGCTCCCCGGCTGCAATCATCTCTTTCGCGAAGGTGAACCAGCCTCTGACCGCTTCTTTGAAGAGGTGACGGCATTCATTAGCCAACCAGGGCTGGAAGGCGGGCCCGAACAGCCGTGATGTCGGCGGTTTTTGTTTCGTCGCCGTTGTTCTCGCAACAGCACCCGACCTGGTGGTCCGGTCGCCTCCTTGGAGATGCTATCGTTGGAAGGCCCCAGTCGCACCCGATGCGGTGGGAGAGCGGATGCCCATCTGTTCGAGTGCTTGACAAGACCGAACAAGTGGCCGATCGGCTCCTGTGAGGTGACCCCTCTGAGACTGACAGGAAGCTGACAGGACACAACAGCGGGAGGTCAGCGGTCATGCGCCACTCTCCATAACAATCCGGCGCCGCGGAGGCGCGGAGAGACAGGAGACAACACCATGCGCACCATCATGATGACCGCCGCCATCATCGCCGTCCTTAGCAGCGGGGCCGTCGCCCAGGCGAGCAGCCTCGGGCGTCCCTGCACCACGGCGCCGCAGAGCCAGTGGCTCTCGGTCGAGTCCCTCAAGGCCAAGGCCGAGGCCCAGGGCTACAAGGTCCAGAAGGCGAAGATCGCCAAGGCCTGCGGCGAGATCTACGCCCTCGACCGCAACAACGCCCGCACCGAGCTGTTCGTCGACCCTACCTCGGGCGAGATCGTCGCCAAGGAGTGACGCCATGACCGCGAGCAAATCCGCGGTCGAGGCCGCCGGCGTGATGCCGGCGGCCGCCGCCTCATCCCAGGCCACGACCGTCCATGTCTGGGATCCGTTCGTCCGCATCTTCCATTGGAGCCTCGTGGGTTTGTTCGCCGTCGCTTTCGCAACCGGGGACGAGATCGAGGGGCTGCACATCCGCGTGGGCTATGCGATTGCCGCTCTCGTCGCGCTGCGGATCATCTGGGGCTTCGTCGGCTCCCGGCATGCCCGGTTCAGCGACTTCGTCCGTTCGCCAGGTGAGATCGCGACCTACTCGGGTCAGGCGCTTCGGTTCAGGGCGCCGCGCTATCTCGGCCACAATCCGGCGGGCGGCGCCATGGTCGTGTCCCTGCTCGTCATGATTGGCGGCATCGCGGCCACCGGGTTCGCGATGACCACGGATGCGTTCTGGGGCTCGCAGTGGGTCGAGAACCTCCACGAGGGGCTCGTCTACGCCACGCTGGGACTCATCATCTTGCACGTGGTGGGCGTCATCTTCTCCGGCCTGGAGCACGGGGAGAACCTGGTGAAGGCGATGATCACGGGCCGCAAGCGGGCTCCGTGAGCCGGGACCCCTCAGGCGTCGCTCGGCAGCCGGACCTCCGCCAGAAGACCGCCGAGCGCCGAGCGACGCAGGGACAGCCAGCCGCCGTAGGCCTCGACCAGATCCCCGACGATGGCGAGGCCCAGCCCCGTGCCGGGGCGGGTCTCGTCAAGACGGCCTCCGCGGGCGAGCACGGCATCGATCCGGTCTTCCGGCACGCCGGGACCATCGTCCTCGATCCGGAGGATCGCCGTTTCGCCTTCGCGCTGGCTGCCGATCCGCACGGTGCTGGCGGCCCAAGCGGACGCGTTCTCGGCCAGATTGCCGAGGATTTCGGCAAGGTCCTGAGCATCCATCCGGATCCCGAGACCGTCGGTGGCTTCGATCTCCCACGTGAGCTTCTGCCCCTGCGGGGTTCGCCGGAGCACGCCGACCACCTGCTCGACCACGGGGCGGATTGGTTGGACCGATCCTGACCGCGCCCGAAGGCCAATCCGCGCCCGCACCAGTTCGCGCTCGACATGACGGCGCATCCCTGCTGTGACGGTTTCGATCTCGTCGGCAAGGCGAGTGTCCCCGCGGGCCCGCAGTTCCTCCGCATCGCCGCCCAGGACCGTGAGCGGCGTCTTCAAGCCGTGCGCGAGATCGGCCGCCCTTGCCCTTGCCTGGGCGATGGCCTTTTCCTGCGCGTCGAGCAGGTGGTCGACCTCGGAGGCCAGCGGCCGGACCTCGTCCGGAAAGGCCGCCCCCAGACGGTCCGCCGCGCCGGACCGGACCTGGGCCAGACGGCGGCGCACGGCATCGAGCGGGCGCAGGCCGACACCGACCTGGATCCAGGCGGCAGCGATCAGGACCGCGGCCAGGAACGCCAGGGAAGGAACGAGATCGGAGGCGAACGTCAAGCCTGCGGCATGGACCTCCGCACGGTCGAGGGCCACCACGGCGCGGATCATTCCCCCGCCCAGGCGTGCGGGGAGGGTGATCCGCCGCTCAACCGCCAACAGCGAGGCGCCGCCCGGACCAGGGATGGTGTGCTGGTGGACCTCCCCGGCAGCCGGAACGTCGGACGGCAGGGTCAGGGTGGCATCCCAGAGTGAGCGCGACCGCAGCACGGCGTTCGTCCCTTCCTCGGCGATCTGCCAGTAGAGTCCGCTCAGGGGCTGGAGGAACCGCGGCTCGGCCGGAGGGGTACCGACCTCGAGCGTGCCGCCTTCCGCCTGGGCGAGGCCGCTCACGAGCTGATTGAGGTGCGAGCCGAGCTCGGCCGCCATGCGCCGCTCTACATGCCGTTCGAACAGCAGCAGGAGGCCAAAGCCAGCAATCGCGAGGGCGAGGATGATGGACACCGCGCCGACGGCGAGCAGCCGCAGCCTGAGCGAACCCTGCCTCATGTCGGAGCACGCTCCGGCACGAGGTACCCGAAGCCGCGGCGGGTCTCGATCAAATCGACGCCGAGCTTCCGGCGCAAGCGTCCGACCAGCACCTCCAGGGCGTTCGGATCGCGATCGTGGTCATGCGCGTAGAGGTGCTCCATTAGTTCGGTCGGCGGGATCACCCGCCCGGCATGGTGCATCAGGTAGCTCAGGCAGCGGTATTCGAGCGGTGACAGGGTGAGGGGCATATCGTCGACGGCGACGCGCATCCTGCGGGTGTCGAGCACGACCGGACCAGACACGAAGATGGGCGTGGAACGGCCGGCGGCCCGGCGCAGGAGCGCCCGCACGCGGGCCAACAGCTCCTCCATGGCGAACGGCTTGGCGAGGTAGTCGTCGGCGCCGGCATCGATGCCCTCGACCCGCTCCGCCCAGGCACCGCGTGCCGTGAGGATCAGGACCGGCAGGTCGCGCCCGGCCGCGCGCCATTTCTTGAGCACGGCGAGGCCGTCCATCTTCGGCAGGCCGAGGTCGAGGACGGCGAGATCGTAATCCTCCGTGTCGCCCCGGAACCAGGCGTCCTCGCCGTCTGCAACCTGATCGACAGCGTAGCCCGCTCCCACCAACACGGCCTCAACCTTGCGGGCGACGCGGGGATCGTCCTCGACGAGCAGAATGCGCATCAGTGGCCCTCCCGCTTGAGGATCGCGGCCGTGGCGGCATCGACATAGACCTCCCACAACCGTCCGGCCGGATCGATCACCTTGAACTCGTAGGTCCAGCGATCGCGCTTGCGCTCGAACTCCACGCCGACCACCTCGCCGCCGAGGTCGGACCGCACCCGGGACATGATCTCGGCCAGCGCGAGTGCCTCACCGCGTTCGACAGCATGGCGGGCCTGGTCATAGTCACGCTCGTGATCCGCCAGGGCGGCCGATGACAGCAGGGCTGCGGCGAGGCCGAGAACGATCATGTTGCGGCGGGTCTTGCTCATGAGGCGAGGATGCCCCTGCGCGCCTGACAATTCGCTGACATGGATCAACAGCAGGCCGAAAGCGGCAGGTCGCTAATGTCGTCCTCATCGATCCGGACATGCCGTTCGGGTCAGGACAACAGGAGACCGACATGCGCACGATCATGATGATGTCAGCCCTTCTCGCTGCGGGGTTCGCCGTCCCGGCATTGGCCGATGATTCCGTCAACCGCTGCGCGCCCGGCCGGGATGGCAGGACCGTTGCCGCAAGCGAGGTGAGCAAGGGACTCGAGGGCCTTGGCTACCGTGTGGACCGGATCAAGGCCGAGCACGGCTGCTACGAGGTGCGGGCGGTCAACGACAGCGGCTTCCCGATCGAGGCAGTCTATGCCCGGGCCACGGGCGAACTCGTCCAGGCACGCCTTCGCTGAACGGGAACACGAAGCACGCACGAGAATGACGAAACAGGAGATCCGGTCATGTTCACGAACAAGTCCCTTGCCGCCCTCGTCGCACTCGGCTTGACGGTCGGGCTTTCCGCGGCCGTTTCCGCGGCTGCCCCGCACGGGCCCGACGGGCACGCCATGGAGTTGCGGCTCGACAACGGCCAGAAATGGCAGACGGACGAGGCCTTGCGGACCGGGATGGGCCGGATCCGCGATGCCATCGACGCGGCCTTGCCGTTGGTACATGCGGGCCGGTACGGCGCGGCCGATTTCTCCGCGCTCGCCGACAGGGTCCAGGAGCAGGTTGACTACGTGGTGGCGAACTGCAAGCTCCCAGAGGAGGCCGACATCCAGCTCCATCTGGCGCTGGCGCAGATCATGGACGGGATCAACGTCATGAAGGGGGAGGGCGGCCAGGACAAAGGTGTCGCCGCCGTCGTGCAGGCCCTGAACGCGTATGGCGGCCACTTCGATCATCCGGAGTGGAAGCCGCTGGGGGATCGATGATGGGTTCCGCGCGCGACGGCCACCGTCACGGACGCGTGAAGCAAGGGGAGCGCCGTATGCGCTCCCCTCACGATCAGCGAAGCCGCGGAGCCCCATCCTGGCGGGGACTCCCATAAGGCCGTTCCTGCTTGGAAGGCGCCGGCCCCGGGTATCGCAACAAGACGGTTCGCCGCCTCAGCGGTCGTCCCGGCCATCGTCGTCGGCATTGTCGCGCATCATGGCTCCGCCGGGCCCCATCATGCCAAGTCCGATCATTCCGCCCGGGCCCATGACGCCCCCGGGTCCCATGGGGGCGAGAACCTGCAAGCGGCGCTTCTGCGCCTCATCAAGGGTGGCGTAGAGCGGAGCTGCCGCATCGGCGAGCTTGCGCAGCGCGTCCGCTCCCTGGCTCAGGCGATCCGCCATGCCGCGGATCAGGGCCACACGATCCCCCGCCAGTGCGTCTTGGTTCTGGCGCATGGCCTGCATATGGCTGAGATGAAGCGCAGCGAGGCCGCGGACCGCGGTTTCGATCGGAGGCCACAGCTTCTCCTGCTCGGCCGACAGCTTCAGCCCGGCATGGACCGCGGCGATCTGGGCGTCGGCAAAGGCGCTCATGTCCTCGGGCGAGAACCGGCCCATCATGCCCCGATCCGACCTCCCCATCATTTCTCGACCCATCATGCCGTCTGGCGTGCCCTGGCCTTGCATCATGCCTCGGCCCATCGGCATTTGCGCCCCGGATTGAGGCGGCGCGGTCCGAGACTGTTCGGGGGCGGTGGACTGGGCCTGCGCAGCGATCGCGCCACCTGGATGGTGCTGCGCGTGGTCGGCGGGCGCCTGGGCCAGCGTCGGCCCGGCGAGGGCGGTCAGAACGGCGACGAGAATGGGCGTCTTCATGGAGGCTCTCCTTCTTGAGCCCGGTTCGCGGGATTGGGAAATGAATGGGTCCGCCTCCCGTTTCGGATGCGATGGAACCGATCATATCACGTCCGTCAGGCGCGTCATGAGACCGACAGCCCGGATGACGGGCAGGCCCCGGCCGATCCAGTCGGCCACGGACCATGATGCCTGGATACCGGGGCTTTAGGAGCCGACCGTGACCTTGCGGCAGATCAAGGCGGCGTACCTCGATCATGCCGTAGTCTTCCCCAGGGGTTTCATTCGGGACAGCGACAAGGGGAGGAATGCCATGATCGAGACCATCAAGAGCGTGTTGATCGGCCTAACGAAGGAGTTCGGCCCAGAGGAGACCTCGTCCGCCTTGGCTTACGGCCTCTCGCTGGCGCAGCAGGCGGGCGCCCATGCCACCGTCCAGGCCGCTTCCGTCAAGCTGGACCTGTCGAGTGCCGGGATCAGCAAGGTCGTGTCCGGCCTTGTCCGGGAGGAGAATCAGCGCCTTCACGCCCTCGCCGAGGCGGCGGCCCGAAGCGCCCAAGGCGATGCCAGCGCGGCGGGAATTGCGTGGTCCACCGCCGCCCCTCATCTCAGCTATCCGCAACTGCTCGCCGTCTTCAAGGCGCTGGCTCGTCTGCATGACCTCACCGTCGTCGACGCAGAGCCGGAAGCCCTCGCCCTCGACCGGGGACTGATCGATGCCCTGCTGATGGACAGCGGACGTCCGCTCCTCGTTGTCCCGCCTGGGCAGGACGTGTTCCGCGCCCGGCGCATCATCTTGGCCTGGGACGGCAGCGGACGGGCTGCTCGCGCGGCGGCCGACGCCCTGCCGTTCCTACGGGCGGCAGAGACCGTGGAGGTGGTCGCCGTGATGGGCGAGAAGGAGCTGCCCACGACCGTGACCGACGCCGACATCGCGCCGCACCTGACCCGCCACGGCGTCAAGGTGACTGTCCAGACCCTGCCGGCCTTGGAGAGCGACGTCGCCGAGACCCTGCGCAACCACGCCACCCTGACCCATGCCGACATGATCGTCATGGGCGGCTACGTGCACTCGCGGCTGCGCGAGCTGGTGTTCGGCGGCGTGACCTCGTCCCTGCTGAAGCAGAGCCCCGTCGCGCTGTTCCTCTCCTACTGACGGCAAGGGCTCCGGCAGGCCACGGCAGGAGAGCAGCCGAACACCGACACAGCACACGGAAGGAGGTCGCCATGCCCAGGATGAAAGCTGCCATCTTCATCGAGCCCGGCCGCATCGTGCTCGACGAAAGGCCGATCCCGGATATCGGCCCGCTCGATGCGCTCGTCCGCATCACCACCGCGACGATCTGCGGAACAGACGTCCACATCCTCAAGGGCGAGTATCCGGTCGCGCGCGGACTGACCATCGGGCACGAGCCCGTCGGCGTGATCGAGAAGCTTGGCTCGGCCGTGCAGGGCTACAAGGAGGGGCAAAGGGTCATTGCCGGCGCCATCACGCCGAGCGGGCACAGCGAGGCCTGCCTGTGCGGCGGCCATTCCCAGGACGGGGCCGGCACCAGGCATGGTGGAAGCCGCTCGGCGGCTGGCGCTTCGGCAACACCATCGACGGCTGCCAGGCGGAATATGTGCGGGTGCCCGACGCCATGGCCAACCTCGCTCGGGTGCCGGACGGGCTCACCGACGACCAGGTGCTGATGTGCCCGGACATCATGTCGACTGGCTTCTCCGGCGCGGAGAGCGGCCGCATTCGCATCGGCGACACGGTGGCCGTGTTCGCCCAGGGGCCGATTGGCTTGGGCGCCACGGCCGGCGCCCGCCTGATGGGCGCAACCACCATCATTGCGGTCGAGAGCGTGCCCGAACGCATGGCGATGGCGCGCCGGATGGGCGCGGACCATGTGGTCGACTTCACCAAGGCGGATCCAGTCGCGGAGATCAGGCGTCTGACCGACGGGCGCGGCGTCGATGTCTCGATCGAAGCGCTCGGGCGGCAGGAGACCTTCGAGGCAGCATTGCGTGTGCTCCGTCCCGGCGGAACCTTATCGTCGCTCGGGGTCTATTCGGGCGATCTCAGGATCCCGCTCGACGGATTTCTGTCAGGCTTGGGCGACCACACGATCCGGACGACGCTCTGCCCCGGCGGCGAGGAGCGCATGCGACGACTCATGGCGGCCATCGCGTCGGGCCGCGTCGACACGCGTCCTCTCGTGACACACCGCTTCAAGCTCGACCGGATCGAGGAGGCATACGACCTGTTCGGCCACCAGCGCGACGGGGTCCTGAAGGTGGCGATCACGCCATAGCAATGCCGGGAAGTCCATGAGGACTAAGGTTGCAGGACATACGCGCCCGGGGCGTCGCACAGCACGGGATAGCCACGAGAGGACGCTCCCGATAACGGAGGCTGCGTAGGCTTGCCGGAATGGGCCGCGAGCCAGCGCGCCCATTCCGGCCACCATGACCCCTCATGCCGGGGCGCGATCCTAGTCCAGGTGTCCGGATCCAGATAACGGTCGGTGGCGGGCTTCGTCAGGATCTGGAAACGCCCGCCCGGCTGGTCCGGGTCGGCCACGATGCCGGCGTTATGGCCTCCCGTTGTGAGAAGGAACGTCACGTCCGTGTCGGCCAGGAGATGGATCTTGAACGCCGAGCGCCACGGCGCCACGTGATCGCGCTCGGTGCCGACGGCGAAGATCGGGGTACGAATATCGCTGACGGCGATGGGCCGGCCGTCGGCCAGGAAACGGCCCTCGGCGAGATTGTTGTCGAGAAAGAGTTGCTCAAGGTAATCCGCGTGCATGCGGTAGGGCATGCGGGTCGCGTCGGCGTTCCAGGCCATGAGATCGTTCAGCGGCGTGCGCTCGCCCATCAGGTAATGCCGGACGAGCCGCGACCAGATGAGGTCGTTCGAGCGCAGGAGCTGGAACGCGCCGGCCATCTGCCGGGTGTCGAGATAGCCCTGGCTGCGCATCATGTCCTCCAGGAAGTGAACCTGGCTCTCGTTGATGAACAGGGTGAGCTCTCCTGCCTCCCGGAAATCGGCCTGCGCCGCCAGCAACGACACGGTCTGCAAGCGCTCGTCCCCGTCACGCGCCATGGCGGCCGCGACGATCGCCAGGAGCGTGCCGCCGAGACAGTAGCCGACCGCGTGAATCTTGCGATCCGGCACGACGGCGTTGACCGCGTCGAGCGCGGCCATCACGCCGAGCTTTCGGTAATCGTCCATCCCGAGATCCCGATCATCCGCCATCGGGTTCTTCCAGGAGATCATGAACACGGTGAACCCCTGGTCCGTCAGGTATCGGACGAGCGAGTTCGCCGGGGACAGGTCGAGGATGTAGTACTTCATGATCCAGGCGGGCACGATCAGGATTGGCTCGGGCCGGACCTCATCCGTCGTTGGCGCATACTGGATCAACTCGATGAGACGGTTGCGATAGATCACCTTGCCCGGGGTGACGGCCACGTCGCGGCCGACCTGGAAAGCCTCGGTGCCGACCGCGGGTTTCGAGCGAACGATCCGCTGCCAATCGTCGAGGAAATTGTGAAAGCCCTGCACGAGGTTCTGGCCGCCCGTTTCCAGGATGCGCCGCTGCACCATTGGGTTCGTGGCCACGAAATTCGAAGGCGCCGCCATGTCGAGGATCTGGCGCGAGACGAACTCGACAACGGCTTCATGTCGCCTGGTGACGCCGTCGACGTCGGTCGTGGCGTTGTGCCACCATTGCTGTTGGAGCAGGAAGGCCTGATGAATGACGTTGAACGGCCAGCGCTGCCACTCGTCTCCGGCAAAACGACGATCCTGGGGCAGCGGCTCGACGCATGGCTCGCAGATGCCGCCGTCCAAGGCGCAGCGAGAGGCGAACTGCACCAGACGGGTTCCTTTGCGGGCGGCCCTCGCGGCGAGTTCGAGCTGCTTGCCGGGCGAGATGGCAAGGTGGACCGCCCAATCCATGTAGGCGGCGGTGAGTGCCGCGGGAGAAAGGCCGCCCGTGAGACGGGCCAGGCCGGCATGGGCGGCATGATCGAGGGTATCCCGGATCTGATGAAGTTCGGCGTCCTCCGACGAGAGGGCGACAGGAATGGGTGGGGGCATGGTGGCGGGAGGCCGATCCGGCTTCTGCCCAGGTGACGGGACAGCCAGGGCCTTCGGTGTGCGATCGCGCGTGCGAAGACCAGATGGACGGGATGACATGGCAGTCTCCGGATCATGCCCACTGGCCCACCCCAGGGGATCGCTCGACGATAACCCGAGCCTTCCTCAGGCGAATTGCGCCAGATCAAAGCGTTCTCCTCGAATTCGGCCACATGATGATCGATGGTCGCTCCTGCACGACAGGTGTGTGCGGGCACGCAGAGGGAGAGGGCGATGATCAAGGACATCATGGTGCATCTCGACGGCAGTCCCGAGGACGAGATCCGATTGGAGCACGCGCAGGCGCTCGCGTCGGCCGGACGGGCCCAACTGCTCGGACTCTTCACCAATCAGGTTCCCGATCTCACGGTCGCCATGCCGATGGACGGCGGCGCGGCCGCGATCCAGATCCTGACCGAACTCCAGGACCAGGCCATGAGGGACGGTGATGCCAGGGCCAAGTGGCTGAAGCAGCGGTGGGCAAGCCTTCAGGTGCCGAACGAGTTGCGCCGGCTCGACGAGTCATTCGGCGTATTGACCGGAAAGGTGGTGCAGCAGGCCCGCTGCGCCGATCTCTTCATCGCCACACGGCCCTACGGCGAGGCCAAGGCAGCGGTCTGGCCGGACCTGGTGGAGGCGGTGCTCTTCGGCAGCGGGCGCGCAATGCTGCTCGTGCCGCCAGGCCAGCATCGGCGGGGACCGATCGAGACAGTGCTGGTCGCCTGGAACGGCAGCCGCGAGTCGGCGCGAGCCCTGCGCGAAGGGCTGGAGTTCATCGAGCAGGCCGCACGCACGGTTGTCCTGGTCGTCGATCCTCCGACGGATGGGATGCCCTGTGCCGATCTGAAGGCCCATCTCGCGCACCATAATGTCGTTGCGGAGATCGTCACCGCCGGGAGCGAAGGACGTCCCGTCGCCGAGATCATCCTCGAGGAGGCGCGCCGCATTTCCGCGGACCTCGTCGTCATGGGAGGCTACGGCCACACCCGTCTGCGGGAGCAGGTGTTCGGCGGCGCGACGCGGGACATGCTCACCGCCTCCGAAAGCCCGATCTTGGTTGCCCATTGAGGCCGGCCGCGCCAATCGCCCAGGGAGCCGGACATGCCCTCGCAGGCGCAGCCCACACCGAACGACACTGAGGCTGACACCACGGCCGGGATGCATGCCAGATCGTCGGGGCTCGACGAAGCCGAGGCGCAGCGCCGCCTCGCACACTACGGGCCGAATGCCGTCCAGGCAAAACGCTCCCGCGGCATCCTCGACATCGTGCGCGGGATCCTGCGCGAGCCGATGTTCCTGCTCCTGCTCGTTGCGGCGGGACTCTACCTGGTGCTCGGCGACATCGGCGAAGGCCTGTTCATGGTCGCCGGCGCCGTCGTGACGATCGGGCTGGTGGTGGTGCAGGAGGCCCGGAGCGAGCGGGCCCTGGCGGCCCTGCGCGAATTGGCCGAGCCCTTCGCACGGGTGATCCGCGGCGGGACCGAGCGACGCCTCCCGGCCCGGGAGGTCGTCCCCGGCGATCTCATCCTGGTCGGTGAGGGTGAACGCCTGCCAGCCGACGGCATTCTGATCGATGGCGATGCGCTGACGGTCGACGAGTCCGCCCTCACGGGCGAGTCGGTCCCGGTGTCCAAACGTCCGGCGGTCGATGTGACTGATGCCGGCGATCCCGAGCCGGGCGGGGACGACACGCCGTTCCTGTTCGCCGGGACCCTGAACGTGCGCGGACAGGGCGTCATTCATGTGATCCGTACGGGCGCGACGACCCGATTGGGACGCATTGGTGCCTCACTCGCCGCCATCGAGGACGAGCCGACGCTGCTGCAACGGACGACCGGCGCGCTGATCGCCAGACTTGGGATCCTTGCGCTCGCGTTCTGCGCCCTTGTCGCCGTGGTGTACGGCATCCTGCGGGACGACTGGATCGGCGGCACCTTATCCGGGATCACGCTGGCGATTGCGTTGCTGCCGGAAGAGTTCCCGATGGTACTGGCGGTCTTCATGGCGCTCGGGGCCTTTCGCCTCGCGCGCCACAAGGTGCTGGTGCGCCGCGCCGCGGTGATTGAGACCCTCGGGGCGGCCACGTTCCTGTGCGTTGACAAGACCGGCACGCTGACCGAGAACCGGATGAAGGTCACCGTGATGTGGCGGGGCGGAGAGGTGCAGGATCTGCGCGGCACTGGCAGGCCTCCCGACACTGCCGTCGAGCTTCTACGGACGGCAGTGCTGGCATCCGCCGTCCATCCGGTCGATCCCATGGACAGGGCGGTCCGTATCCTGGGGATGCGGGTTCTTTCCGGGCAGGTCTCGGCCGAGGCGCCGCTGCGGACCTATCCGCTCCGTCCGGAGTTGCTGGCCCTCATCCAGGTCTGGCCGGACCCGATGGGTGGCGTTCTGTATGCCGCGAAAGGGGCGCCGGAGGCCATTTTCCGTCTCTGCCGCATGAGCGATGACGAGCGTGCCGCGATGGATGTCGTGGTTGCGGGGCTGGCAGGCCGCGGCCTGCGGGTGCTGGGCGTGGCATCCGCTCGCGATGACAGGGACCGTGCAACCGCTCCCGAGGACCAGTCGTTCCGGTTTGAAGGCCTCGTCGGGTTTGCTGATCCCGTGCGGCACGACGTTCCCCAAGCCATTGCCGAGGCGGAACGGGCCGGGATCACGGTGGCGATGATCACGGGCGACTACCCGGCCACGGCCCTGGAGATCGCCCACCAGGCCGGGATCGAAGCAAGCGCCGGGGTGCTCACCGGCAAGGAGGTGGCCGAACTCGATCCGGACGGCCTGCGTGAATGGGTGCAGCGGATTCGGGTCTTCGCCCGCATCATGCCGGAGCAGAAGCTCGCCCTCGTCGAGGCTCTGAAGGCCAATGGCGCGGTCGTTGCCATGACTGGTGATGGCGTCAACGACGCACCGGCGCTCGAGGCGGCTCACATCGGCATCGCCATGGGGCAGCGGGGCACGGATGTCGCAAGGGAGGCGGCGGACCTCGTCCTCCTCGACGACCGCTTCGTCTCGATCATCGGTGGCGTGCGGCTCGGGCGGCGCATCTTCGCGAACCTGCGCAAGGCGCTGACCTACGTCACCGCCATCCACGTGCCGATCGCGGGGCTGGCCCTGCTGCCGTTGCTCATGGGCCTGCCGCCGATCCTGTATCCGATGCACGTGATCCTGTTGGAACTCGTGATCGATCCCGTCTGCTCGCTCGTCTTCGAGGGCGAGCCGAGCGAGCGGCACGCGATGGAAAAGCCGCCGCGTCCCGCCACCGAGCCGCTCTTCGGCACCCCCCAGATCGTGCTCGGGTTCGTCCAGGGGGCCGTCGTCCTCGGGGCCGTCCTCGGCCTTTATGTCTGGGCGCTGGATGCCGGCGTCGCCGAAATGCAGGCACGGGCCTCGGCGTTCGCCGCCCTGGTGCTCGGCAACCTGGTCCTGGCCTTCGCCGACGCGGCGGAGCCGGGAACCTCCTTCTTCGACCGGAGGCGGCTCGCCTTCTGGGGAATCGGAGCCGGGGCCGCCGTCATCGTCACCGCAGTCATTTACGTTCCGCCGCTGGCCGCCATCCTCCGGGTTTCCCCGCCGGGCCTGTCCTGGTGGGCGGCGACCTTGATCATCGCGGTCCTGGCCGGCGGTTGGTTCGGGCTGGCCCAGCGGCTTCGGGAGGTTTGGGCGCCGAACGACGGGCCAGGGACGACGGCATGACGCGCATCGTTATCATCCAGGGCCATCCCACGCCCGGTGGCCATTTCTGCCACGCACTCGCAGAGGCCTACGCGGAAGGGGCCTTCGCCGGCGGCCATCAGGTCCGGTTCATTGCCGTTGCCGACCTTGACTTCCCGCTGTTGCGCTCGAAGGCGGATTGGGACGGCGCCCCGCCGTCGTCCGTCATCGCCGAGGCCCAGCGGACGATGGCGTGGGCCGAGCACCTCGTCATCATCCATCCCCTGTGGCTGGGAGGGATGCCCGCGCTCCTCAAGGGCTTCCTGGAGCAGGCCTTGCGGCCCGCCTTCATGACGGGATGCACCGGGGCAAGCGGCAGTTGGAAGAGCGCACTCAAGGGACGCTCGTCGCGCATCGTCGTGACCATGGGCATGCCCGCCCTCGTCTACCGATGGTACGTCGGGGCGCATGGCCTCAAGAGCCTCAAGCGCAGCATCCTGTCCCTGGTCGGAATCGGCCCGAACCGCCACACCCTCATCGGCGGGATCGAGGGCATGGGCGGTGCCAGGCGCAAGGCATGGCTCGCCGCCATGCGAAGGCTCGGGGCGAAAGCCCGATAGGATGAGCGATGTCGGGGATCCGGAAAGCCACGCCTGAAATTTCCTCCATGCTGCACCCGCTTGCGATGCCGAGCGCACAGGGCCGGCGCAGTCTGCACCGCTTCATTCGCCCGATCCTCGTGGTCGTGCCCCTGTTTGGGCTGATCCTGGGATGGGGCGCGCAGATTGGCGGGGCCGGGCAGTGGTTCGGATCGATCTGGGCCGCGGCCACGATCCCCGTCCTGGGTGCGCTTCTCGTCGAGATCGCTGCAAGCCTGCGCCGCGGGGATGTAGGCCTCGACATCGTGGCGGCCTTGTCCATGACCGGTGCGCTCCTGTTCGGGGAGAACCTTGCCGCCGTCGTGGTGGCGCTGATGTATGCGGGCGGGCAGTATCTCGAGAGCTTTGCCGAGCGCCGCGCCGAACGCGAGATGACGGCGCTGCTCGGGCGCGTTCCCCGCACGGCAATCCGCTATCGGGATGGACGGCTCGAGGAGGTCGGCCTTGAGGCGATCACATCGGGAGACTGCCTGCTCATTCGCCAGGGCGATGTGGTGCCGGTGGACGGCACCGTGGCGCAGGGAACGGCGGTTCTCGACCAGGCCGCTCTCACGGGCGAGGCGCTGCCCGTGCGCAAGGATCACGGTGAGCCGGTGATGAGCGGCGTGACGAATGCCGGCGATGCCTTCGACCTGACCGCCACCCATCGCGCCGCCGAAAGTACCTATGCCGGCATCATTCGCCTGATTGAGGCGGCCCAGGCATCGAAGGCACCGATGGCCCGCCTTGCGGATCGGTTCGCCATCGCTTTCCTGGCCCTCACCGTTGCGCTGGCCGGTGGGGCATGGCTCTGGACCGGAGATCCCATCCGGGCCTTGACCGTCCTCGTCGTGGCCACGCCTTGCCCGCTGATCCTGGCGGTTCCTGTCGCCATTGTCTCCGGCGTGTCGCGGGCCGCCAAGGCAGGCGTGCTCGTGAAGGGAGGCAAGGCGCTGGAGGCGCTGGCGCGGGTGCGGGTGCTGGTGATCGACAAGACGGGCACGCTGACCCACGGCGAAGCCCGATTGACGACGATCCAGCCGATGACCGGGTTCGCGAGCGAAAGACTGCTCCAGCTCGCGGCGTCGCTCGATCAGGCCTCGAAGCACGTGATCGCCCGGGCGCTTGTCCGTGAGGCGCATTCAAGGGACCTGCAGCTGCCGCTACCCACCAAGGTCATCGAGGTTCCTGGCGAAGGAGTGGAGGGTAGCGTCGATGGTCTCAATCTCGTCGTGGGTGGGGTTCGGTATGTCTCGCAACAGGCACCCGAGACTCGAGAAACCCTGGCCGGGAGCCAGTACCCTGTCGGATCGGTTGTGGTTGCGGTGGCAGTCGATGGCCAGCTCGCCGGACTCCTGGTTCTGGCGGACCACCTGCGCACGGAAGCGGCTCAGGTCATCGAAAGGCTTCGTCGGTTGGGAATGAACCGGATCGTCCTGGCCTCCGGAGACCGCAATGACGTCGCGGAAGCCGTCACGGTCGGACTGCATCTCGATGGCGTTCATGCCGATCTCACACCTGATCGGAAGATCGCCATCGTGCAGGCCGAGAAGCGATACGGTCCCGTGATGATGATCGGTGACGGCGTCAACGACGCTCCCGCCCTGGCCGCGGCCGACCTGGGCGTTGCCATGGGCGCCAAGGGCGCCGCAGCCAGCGCCGAGGCCGCGGACGTCGTCCTCCTCGTCGACCGTCTCGACAAGATTCCTGCGGCGATCCACGCGGCGCGTCGGTCGCGCCACATCGCGCTCCAGAGCGTCTATGCCGGGATCGGCCTGTCCGTCGTCGGAATGATTGGTGCCGCCTTCGGCTACCTGACGCCCGTGCAAGGGGCTCTCATCCAGGAGGCCATCGATGTCGCCGTGATCCTCAATGCGTTGCGGGCCTTGTGGGGACCAGAGCCGGCCTGACGGCCATTCCCAAAAAGCTTGACCGGGATCAAACACGACGGCTCGACGACAGTGTACGAAGGTGCGATCCTTCCGCCCGACGGTCAAAGCCAGGGAGAGAACCCTTGTCGCTTCGCCTTCACTTCCACGGTGCCGCCCGAACCGTGACCGGTTCCTGCTTCATGCTCGAGACGGACACCGCCCGCATCCTGGTCGATTGCGGCATGTTCCAGGGATCGAAGGAAGAGAGGGAGCTCAACTACGAGCACTTCCCGTTCCGTGCCGCAGGGATCGATGCCCTCTGCCTCACCCATGCCCACATCGACCATAGCGGCCTCGTGCCGAAGCTGGTGAAGGCCGGCTTCGACAGACCGGTCTACGCGACGGCCGGAACGGCCGACCTCGCATCGATCATGCTGCCGGACTCCGGCTACATCCAGGAAAGGGAGGTCGATCAGCTCAACCACCGCAACCGCCGCCGGGGTCGGGAGACCGTGTCCCCGATCTATACGGAGGAGGATGCCATCGTGTCCCTCACGCAGTTCCGGCGTGTGCCATACGGCCAATGGCAGGATGTCGCCCCCGGCTTCCGTGCACGCTACTGGAATGCCGGTCACCTTTTGGGTTCGGCCTCCATCGAGATAGAGGTGACGCATGGCGGTGACGGGACGCCGACGCGCCTCCTGTTCTCGGGCGATATCGGACCCGACCACAAGCTCCTGCAACCGGACCCCGACGGCCCTCGCGATCTCGACTACGTCCTGCTTGAATCGACCTATGGCGATACGGACCGGGCCGGCACCACCATCGAGCATCGCCGTCGGATGCTGCGCGATGAGGTCCGCGCAGCGATGCATCCGAGCGGGGCCCTGTTGATCCCGTCCTTCGCGGTCGAGAGGACGCAGGAGCTTCTGGTCGACCTGATGGAGCTGATGGAGGCCGGCGAACTGCCCGACATCCCGATCTTCATCGACTCGCCTCTCGCCTCGAAGGCAACTGCCATCTTCAAGCGGCATGCCGGGGAACTCAGGAACGGTGCCGACCTGATCCAGGCGCTGGAGTCCCGATGGGTGCGCTTCACGGAGAGTGTCGAGCAGAGCAAGGCGATCGACCGCATTCACAGATTCCACATCATCATCGCAGCCAGCGGCATGTGCGAGGCGGGCCGCATCCGGCATCACCTGAAGGCCTGGCTCTGGCGCGACGAGGCCACCGTCCTCTTCGTCGGCTTCCAGGCCCAGGGCACGCTCGGACGGATCCTACAGGATGGCGCCGCGAAGGTGCGGATCCAGGGCGAGGAGGTCAAGGTCCGCGCCCGCATGCGGACCCTCGATCTCTACTCGGGGCATGCGGACGGGCCGGAGCTGAAGGCCTGGCTTGCGGACCGCCTTCCGGTCCGGCGTGGGGTCTTCCTCGTGCACGGTGAGGATGCGCCCCTCAAGGCGCTGCAAGCGTCCCTTGCTGATCTCGATCACGTGCCCGGCGCGATCATCCCGGAGATCGACGATGTCTACGATCTGGCGGGCGATCGGGCAGTCCGGATCGAGCGGCACGAGGAGCGTCTGCCGGGCGCGAGCGCGGGCCATCGCGACTGGCACAACGACTACGCGGAGCTCCTGCTTGAGATCAGTGATGCCGTGGAGGCTGCGGCCGACAGGAAGGCGAAGGGGGTCGTCATCCGGCGCATCAGGGACGCCTTGAGGAGCGAATCCAAGGACTAGGCGGGCTGACTTGCCCGCCCCTGATTCCGCGACGGATTGATCAGGATCAAGGTGGGCGAGCAGGTATCCTCTAAGCTTTGCCACGATGTCGGGGTCTGTTCGAGACCTGCGTGAATTCTGAGAGGGACCGATGCTCCATCACGTCACGCTTCACCTGGCCCGCAGCAAGCAGTTTCCCGAGGGCAGTCCGCGCTACGGCTACGAAATCACCGCGCCGCTCGACCCGGAAGGCCATCTGGACCAGGAGGAGTGGTCGGACAAGCGGGCCTGCTGCCGGGTCCGCCGCTTCTGGGCCGGCGAGGAACGGCACGGTGTCCTGGTCCATCGGGCGGGCGGGTCTGGCGGAGCGACCTGGATGATCGATTACAATCAGGATCGGCCCGGCGACGAGGAGGCGGGTTATCACCTGCACCAGCATCGCTTCGTGGAGGGTGAATACGTCACCATCGAGGACGACGATGGCAAACCCTATACGTTCCAGGTCGTCTCGGTGACACCGGCGGAACTTCGCAAGGCGGAGGAGCATCGATGATGGGGCGGCTCACCCTTCTCTGCCTTGCCCTCGCGTGTGCCTCATGTGCCTCATCGGCCTCCATGGCTCAATCGGGGCGGGCACAGCGCGGGTTCACGTTCGCGCAGACGAACTGCTCGCAATGCCATGCCATCGGTCGGTTCGGTGACAGTCCCATTCCGGAGGCGCCGCCCTTCCGGACCCTGCACAGCCGCTATCCGATCGAGGACCTCGCGGAGGCCTTTGCCGAAGGCATCACGACGGGCCACCCTTCCATGCCGCAGTTCCAGCTCGATCCCGCGCAGATCAACGACCTGCTCGCCTACCTGAATTCCATTCAGGGTTAGGGCATGACGGCGGCGGTTTTCATGGACCGTAGCGGCACGAAGGCGCATCATCAGGGCGACGGGAGGGTGCCGTGGATGAGCCGGATCGCCGTCTGCTGGCCATTGTCTGTGCCGACATAGCGGGCTACTCGCGCCTGATGAGCGAGGACGAGGACGGGACCTTCGCCCGGCTCCGGAGCCTGCTGGCCGATGTGGTCACCCCCTCAGCCGCGCGACACCACGGCCGCATCGTCAAGACGATGGGCGACGGCTTCCTGGCCGAGTTCGGCAGCGCCATCCAGGCGGTCGGCTTCGCGGTCGAGGTCCAGCGGCGGTGCAAGGAGATGGGCAGCCCGCTGTGCTTTCGCATCGGCATCCACGCCGGGGACGTCATCTGGACGAATGGGGATGTCTTCGGCGATGGCGTCAACATCGCCGCTCGGCTGCAAGAGGTTGCCGAACCCGGCGGAATCCTGGTCTCTCGCCACGTCCGCGACCACGCAAGGGATCGCTTCCCATTCGAGGAGGCCGGGGAACGGAGGCTCAAGAACATCTCGCGCCCGGTTCGGACGTTCCGTGTCGCGGGGCAGCCTCGGCCGCGCAGGCATTCGCCTCCGGCAAGGCTCCTGAAGGGACGTGCGCTCCCGATCGGGCTAGCCATGGTGCTCCTGCTTGTCACCGGGCTTGCCGCATTCTTCCTATCAGGCCCGTTCCCTTGGCGACAGGAACCGCAGGGTGGCCGGCCGACGATCGCGGTTCTGCCCTTCGCCAATCGCTCCGGCGATCCGGAACAGGATTACTTCAGCGATGGACTGACCGAGAACGTCCTCACGGCGCTGGCCCGCTTCCCGCACCTGTTCGTCGTCTCGCGCAACTCGACCTTCTCCTACAAGGGCAAGGTGATCGACCTGACCGAGGTCGGGCGCACCCTCGGCGTGCGCTACGCCCTGGAGGGCAGCGTGCAGAAGGCGGGAGACCAGATCCGCGTCTCCGCCCAGCTCAGCGACACGCGCGGCGGCGCCCAGATCTGGGCCGAACGGTATGACCGACCCTTGCAGGAGATCTTCGCCATCCAGGACGAGATCGCCGAAAGGATCGCGGCCCGGCTCGGAGCCACGATTCAGAGGGCGGAGGTCGCCGCCGGCCTGAGGAAGCCGACCACCGACCTGACTGCCTACGACTACTATCTTCGCGGCCGGAGCCTGCGCCAGACGAACCGGAGGGACAAGGCGATCGAGGCCCGCACCCTCTTCGAGAAGGCGGTCGAGCTCGACCCCCTGTTCGCGCCCGCCATCGCGGAGCTGGCCTTCTCCGACTACCGCGAGGTGGCGCTGCGTTGGGATCCGCCCAGTCGGGAGAAGGTGCTGGAACGGGGCCTGTCCTATGCCGAGCGGGCGCTGGCGGCCGAGCCCTCATTGCCCCTGGCCCACATGGTCATGGGCGACCTGCTCCTGCGCCGGCTTTCGCATGACGAGGCCATCCGCTGGGCCAGGCGGGCCGTCGAGCTCAACCCCAGCGAGGCCGAATACCACGCCGGCCTCGCGAACATCCTCACCTTCGCAGGTCAGGTCGAGGAGGCAGTTTCCCTCATGCGGCGAGCGTTCGTGCTCGATCCGCTCCATCCGCCCAACTACGACATGTACTTGGCCCGCGCCCTCTTGTTGGACCGACGGTTCGACGAGGCTCTGCCGCACCTGCGTGACTGCGCGCGGCGGGCGCCGGACTACTGGCCGTGCCACCTGTTCTCGGCCGTGGCCTATGCGCACCTCGGTCGTGCCGCGGAAGCCCGGTCAGCGATCGAGGACCTGCGGAGGAACTCGACCGTCCGCTCCATCGGCGGCTTCCTCGGGACCGGTGAATACCTGCCCGGCCCGCATCGCGACCTGATCCAGGAGGGCCTTGCCAATGCTGGCCTGCCGATGGACTGAGGAAGTCTCCGAGCACTAGCGCAACCACGCCATCGTGATTCCGTACTGCCGTGATCGGAGGCAGCGTACGCGGATCCCCGGCTGACCCCAATGGTGTTCGGCGGCACGAAGCTGCTCCTGTGCGGCCCGCCTCCACGGCTTCCCCTTTCCGGCCGCACCTGTACGCCCGGATGGTCGTCATTGTCCCAGCCGAGGTCGGCTCTACTTCCTTGGCCGGGGCGATCTTTCGGGACGCAGTTTCAGCGGAAGGATACGATGAGCATCTTCAGCAGGATCAAGGACGCAATCTTCGGGGGATCTGCGACGGCGCAGGAGACTCCTCAGGCGCCATCAACTTCGACGCAGCCTAAGCCAGGGTCTGCCGCAGCCCCAGGTGCGGGCGGTACGGCCGTATCGGCACCCCAGGGGTCCACCACCTCATCGGCTCCAAGCGCGACGCCGATGGCCCAGGTCGATGTCGAAGCCGTGTTGACCGATCGCGCAGCGAAGAAGGGGCAGAAGCTCGATTGGCGCAAGTCGATCGTCGACCTGATGAAGCTGCTCGATCTCGACAGCAGCCTGGATGCGCGCAAGGAACTCGCGAAGGAGCTGAACTATACCGGCGACACCTCCGACTCCGCGACCATGAACATCTGGCTGCACAAGCAAGTCATGGCCAAGCTCGCGGCGAGCGGCGGCAAGGTTCCCGACGACCTTCGAAGCTAGGAGCGCGGCGGTTTCACCCCAGCCAGCGTATGCTGCCGGAACAGGGCCTCGTCACCGAGCAGAGGCAGCATATGCACCCCTGGATCACGGTGGCGCTGCGAGCGCGAAGGCTTCCCTCTGCGGTGTCGCTCTTGAGGATGCCCGGCGCTCGGGCTCGCTCAGTGCGGCGTTCCAGCGGCACCTTTGAGGCAGGGATGCAGTGCGGTGCCGATCCCGGTCCTGCCGGCATCCTTGAGCGTGACGCCCATTTCATCAAGTCCTGGATCACGCGGAGTCCCGTTCCGCATGTCTCCTTCGAGTCGACGGTTGGCTCCGCGGCACCCTGAGGGATCGCCGGCGGCACACCGCCCAACGAACGGGACCTCAGCGGCTTGTCCCCGGTGGAGCCGTCGCCAGGCGGCCTCGGAGACCTGCCCCACCCGAAAGGGCCAATGCGTTCCTGATGGCTGGCTGCGTCAGGCCTGCTAGAGTAGCCTTTGCTTCACATCCGCCCTGCCTTGAGGGATCCACTGCATGAGGCCCAGGCCCACGAGATTCGCGCTGCCGCTTGCTCCGGCCGTGGTTCTCGCGCTTGGCATCCTGCTGCTGGGAACGCTGGAACTCCTGCAAAGCTACAAGGAGGCGGCAGTTCGCGGCGAGGAGGACGCCCGGAACCTCGCCGATGTGCTGGCCGAGCAGACCGAACGGACCTTCCAGGCCGTCGACTTCACGCTCGTGGGCATCCGCGATGCGCTGGCGGCTGCTCCCGGCATGCCCGGCAACGATGCCCGCCTTCGGGAGACGCTGAAGCAGCGGCTCAAGGACCTGCCGTACGTCCGCGCCCTCTACGTCATCGGACCGGACGGATTCATCGCGCACGATACGGATTACCCCTCGACGCCGAGGGTAAGCCTGGCAGATCGGCCCTACTACAAGGCTCACCAGCAGGATCCCGCCCTCGGCCTGCACGTCGAGCAACCGCTGCGCAGCCGATCGGTGGGGGTCTGGTTCGTCAGCTTCAGCCGCAGGATCAACCGGCCCGACGGCAGCTTCGGCGGGATCGTCGTCGCGGCCGTCGAGCCGCGTTACTTCGAGCGGTTCTACCGCGGGCTCTCGGTCGGCGAGGAAGGCTTCATCGCGCTCCTGTTGCGCAACGGTACCCTTCTGGCCCGCAGCCCGGCCGCCGAGGAGGCGATCGGCAAGTCCTTCGCCGCCGTGGAACCGCTCAACACCCACTTGTCCCGAAGTCCTCAAGGCATCTTCTGGGGCACCAGCCCGATCGACGGCATGACCCGTGTCATCGGGTATCGCGCCCTTGATACCGTGCCGGCCGTCGTCAACGTGGGGCTGGCGCGCCAGACGGTCCTCCGGCCCTGGCGGGAGCATGCGGTCGTGGTGTCCATCTCCGCGGCCATCCTGCTCGGCCTGACGGGCGCCCTGATCGTCCTCGTCCAGAAAGGCCGCCGGCGCGAGCAGGCGGAGCAGGCCCGGCTCAGCCAGGCGCAGCGGCTCGAAGGACTGGGACGGATCGCCGGCGGCATCGCGCACGATCTCGGCAACACCATCCGGATCATGCAGTCCACGTTCCGGCTCCTGCGTCCCTCCCTGGCTGACCGCCCGGACGCACTGTCCCTGGTCAAGGATGCCGACCAAACCCTCAAGGGCGCAACGGCGATGATCGAGCACCTGCTCGCCTTCGCGCGACGGCAGGAACTCCGGCCGGAGATCACGGTCATTGACCAGCGGATCGAGGGCTTTGCCCCCATCCTGAGGCAGGCTGTCGGCCCCCGGATCACGCTCGACCTCAGGCTCTCCGCCATGGGCCACGCCGCCCGGCTCGATCCAGTTCAGCTCGAGGCGACGCTGCTCAACCTTGTCCTGAATGCTCGCGATGCCATGCCGGACGGCGGCACCATCATCGTGGAGACGACAGGCATCGACCGCCCGTCCGATCCGGGAGGACGTCGCGCCTACGACGCCGACCGGCGGTGGGTTCAGGTCACGGTGACGGATCCGGGCATCGGAATGCCCCCGGCGGTGCTGGAGCGCGCGTTCGATCCCTTCTTCACCACCAAGGGACACGGTAATGGCCTCGGACTCAGTCAGGTTCTGGGTTTCGTCCAGCAGAGTTCCGGCGACGTGGAGCTGGAGAGTCGCGAGGGTCGCGGCACGATCGTGCGCCTCCTGTTCCCTGTCATGCTGCCTGACGAACAGGTCGACGGACGTTCCGGGTCCGAGACGGCTCGGTCCGGTGAATTGCACGCTCAGCCTGAAGCTGCCCTCAGGGAAATCCCGAGCCATGGTTCGGGTCCAGACCCGATAGGACGGAAGCGGCATCGGGGATAAGGATTGCCGGAGTCCAAAGGGGTGCCATGAACAGAAAGCTCCTCGTCGCCGACGACCACGCCATCGTTCGCCGCGGCTTGCAAGCCCTGCTGGAGGCCGAGCCGGATTGGCAGGTCTGCGCCACCGCCGAGAACGGGCAGGTGGCGGTCGATCTGGCGACCCAGCACCGGCCGGACGTGGCCATCCTCGACTATTCCCTGCCAGGGCTGAACGGCCTTGAGGCCACCCGCCACATCCGCCTCGCCAGCCCGGGCACCGAGGTGCTGATCTACACCATGCACAACAACGAGGACGTGATCCGCGACGTGCTGCGAGCCGGGGCCCGCGGCTACCTGCTCAAGACGGAGGACGATGCCGAGGTCGTCAGGGCGGTGCACGCCCTGCTGCGGAAGCAACCCTACTTCTCGCCGAAGGTGTCCGAGACCCTGCTCGACACCTTCCTGACCAGCGACAAGGTGGTGGCGTCGCAGACCCTGACCTCGCGCGAGCGGGAGGTGATCCAGCTCGTGGCGGAGGGGCGGAACAACCGTGACATCGCCGAGCGCTGGCAGGTGAGCATCAAGACCGTCGAGAGCCACCGTACCGCGGCGATGAAGAAGCTGAACCTGCGATCGGGCGTGGAGCTCGCCCTCTATGCCGTCCGCAACAAGCTGGTCGAGCCCTGACCCTGCCGTTTCCGGCATCAGGGCAATCCCGACCCGCTCCTCCGGTCGTGACCCGATTCCAATCCAGGTGCTGCCGGTATTCCCTGAGTGGCGGTGCTCGTCGGGGTCTGCATGGCCCAAGGTCTCCCCGCCGAGTCATGAACCGGGTGGGGACGGACATGCCGCGCTTCTATTTCGACATCCACAAGGGACCGGAACTCATCCCGGATCCAGACGGCTTCGAGACCGACAGCCTGGAGGCTGCCGAGCGGCAGGCGACGCAGACGGCGATTGAGCTCGGACAGGCCTGGCTGTCATCCGCGCGGTTGGTTCGGGTCAGGGTCCGCGATGAACACGGCCGGTCCCGGCTGAACCTGAGCCTTGTCCTGACCGTCGAGAGGCTGGGGTGAGCCGGATGGTAGGGAAATCCTGACCTTCTCCTCCGGTCCTGACCTGATTCCAATCCCGGCCCTGATGCGCCTTTATGAATGGGGATGGCGCTTCGGGACGGGAGGCGACTTCCCGCCCATGGGAATGAGGCCGAGGTATCGTGGTGAGGGTTTGGAGGCGTCTCGTTTCCGTGTGGCGGACGGCAGGAGCAAGGATCGACGAGGCGATCATCGCATCCGCGACCGGAGCCGAAAGCCGGGGCGCAGGACGCGCAGCCATCGCGGAGCGACGGTTGAGGACACGCAATGCTTGGGATGACAGGAACGGCCTTGAGCCTTGCCAGGACCGGCATGAGCCCTGACGAGATCGAACGGCGTATCATACGGGCCTATATCCATCTCGCCTGGTCGCCCGAGACGGCCGGCTCCCGCACCTTCACCGTTCTCCGGTTCGGCATGCTGGAGGCGTGGCTGACCGGAATTCAGGAGGCGCATCGGCTTCCCGATCCCCCAGGGGTGCGGCTCGATCTCTATTCCCACGCCAGGCACGCCGTCGTCGACAGTTGCGAATGTGCCGAACTCGACGCGGCCGAGCTGGCGCGGGCAGTGACGCTCATAGCCCGCGCATGGCAACGGGTACATAATCTGCACTAGGGCATCCATGCGGCGTAGGAGGTTCCCTGGCGCCCTAGAGGAGGGACGCGATGCCAGCCAAGACCGGGAAGGTGCTGAGGGTACCCGTTCACGGCTTCGCCAAGCGCGTCGATGACGCCGTGGACCGGGCCACGGCCATCCTCCGGACACGGGACGCCGCCCGCCCGAAAGACACGTCGCCCGCGCCGCCCGGCGAGGCCGCATTCGGCCAAGGGCAAGGTACCCCGACGGGAAGACGCTTGAACGTTCCCCGATCCCCACAGGCGAAGGGCAAGGACACGTTCATGACACTAGACCCACGCGCGCTTCTCGTCCTGCTGATCGCCACCTGCCTCGGGGTGCTCCTGATGGGAGCCGCTCACGCGAACGACGCAGGAGGCGCAACGCGAACACCGTCGAAAGGGCATTTCGCGTCCGCCGGAAACCAAATCCCGAAGCCGATCGTGAACCACGACCAACGGAGTCTGACTTATGCTTGAGGAGTTCAAGAAGTTCGCCTTGCGGGGCAATGTCGTCGACCTTGCGGTCGGCGTGATCATCGGCGTGGCGTTCGGCGCCATCGTGACCTCGCTGGTCGAGGACATCATCATGCCGATCATCGGAGCGGCCACGGGCGGTCTGGACTTCTCGAACTACTACCTGCCGCTGTCCTCGGCCGTGCAGGACGGGGCCTCCTACGCCGACGCCAAGAAACAGGGGGCCGTGGTCGGCTACGGACAGTTCATCACGGTGGCCCTGAACTTCCTGCTCGTCGCCTGGGTGCTGTTCTTCGTGATCCGGGGGATGAACAAGCTGAAGAGGCAGGAGGATGCGAAGACCGACGTGCCCCAGGCTCCGGAAATCCCGGCCGACGTGAAGCTGCTGTCGGAGATCAGGGATCTGCTGGCGACAGGTCAGGCAACAGGTGCCGCTGGCATCAAGCCAGTGAGAGGTCCGTGAGAGCGCCGGCCCCGCCGATAAGGGGCCGACTGTCCGCAAGACCTATCCGGTTTCTTCTGAGGGGAGAGCAACCATGGACCTTCGCAAGTGCGTCGCCGAGGCGATCGGCACCTTCTGGCTCACCTTTGCCGGCTGCGGCAGCGCCGTGATCGCCGCCGCCTTCCCGGAGGTCGGCATCGGCCTGCTCGGCGTCTCGCTTGCCTTCGGCCTGAGCGTGCTCACCATGGCCTACGCCATCGGTCACGTCTCCGGCTGCCATCTCAACCCGGCGGTGACGGTCGGACTCGCGGCAGGCGGGCGCTTCCCGGCGAAGGACGTCGTTCCCTACGTGGTGGCGCAGGTCATCGGCGCGGTGATTGCTGCCGCGGTCCTCTACGCCATCGCCAGCGGGGCACCCGGCTTCGACCTCGCCAAGGGCTTTGCGGCGAACGGCTACGGCGATCACTCGCCGGGCAAGTACACCCTGTTCTCGGGACTGCTGGCCGAGATCGTGCTCACCATGATGTTCCTGTTCATCATCATGGGATCGACCCACGGCAAGGCACCGGTCGGCTTTGCCCCCATTGCCATCGGCCTCGGGCTGACGCTGATCCATCTGGTCGGCATCCCGATCACCAACACGTCGGTCAATCCGGCCCGCAGCACCGGGCCGGCGCTGTTCGTCGGCGGATGGGCCCTGGCCCAACTCTGGATGTTCTGGGTCGCGCCGCTGATCGGCGGCGTGCTCGGCGGCATCCTGTACCGCTGGCTCAGCGAGGAGCCCTCGGCCCAGGTCACGGGAATTGAACCCACAGGCGGCCGTCCGCCAATCCGTCCGGCAACGTGAGGTCATCCCGTCATGAATCGTTCAGGTCCGACCGCGGGAGCGTCCTGAACCCCGTCAAGGTCTTGCGCTTCTCCCGTCCCACCAAGCCAACCCGAGGAGCAATGAGATGAGTCGCGGATTTCCATCGATGACGGCCCTGCTGGGGCTTCTTGCCGTCGCAGGCTTCCAGAACAGGGACAAGATCGCCGAGATGCTGAGAGGCGCGGGTTCGAGCGCGCCGGGCAATCCTGACCAAATTGATCAGCAGGGTGGCCTAGGTGGTCTCCTCGGTAATCTAGGCGGAAGTCTCGGGGGAGCGGGCCAGGGTGATCCACAGTCCGGCCTTGGCGGGCTGCTCGGAGGCCTTGGCAGCGGCGGCCTCGGGGGCCTGCTCGGCGGCGGGCTAGGTGAGCTGATGGACAGCTTCAGGCAGCAGGGTCAAGGGGATGTCGCGGAGTCCTGGGTTAGCACCGGACCGAACAAGCCCATCGCTCCCGATCAGCTCGAACAGGCCATCGGTCCCGAGGTGCTCGCGACCTTGACCCAGCAGACCGGACTGTCGCGGGAGGAACTCCTGTCGCGGCTCACAACGATGCTGCCAGAGACCGTGGATAAGGTCACCCCCGACGGGCGCCTTCCTGAGTCGACGGACCTGCCCCGTTCCTGATCGCGCATCCAAGAAGAGTGTCATGGCACTGTACAGGTCCATTTGAGAGGCGCGGGAGAGAATGATGGCTGAAGACTGGGTGCGGATTCCGATTTAATCCGGACAGGTATTCCGATTTGAAGCCGGACAGCATTCCGGAATGAAGCCGGACACCGTTCCAATCAATTTCCGGACACTTTCCCCACTCTGACGATCCCCTGGGTCAGCAACTCGGGCATCACCCTCCTCACGTCATCGAGGAGACCGGAATGCCCGCCAAGAGGAAGCTGACCATGAGACAATTGAGACACATGCTGCGCCTGTCCCGGGACGGCGTGGGCGTGCGTGACATCGCCGAGAGGCTCGGGATCGCGCGCAGCACCGTCCAGGAGAACCTCAAGCGCGCCGAGCAGGCCGGCTTGAGCTGGCCCTTGCCCGGCGACCTGACCGACGAGGCCCTGGAGAACAGGCTGTTTGCCCGCGCCGGCGTCAAGCAGGGACAGCGTCGCCGGCCCGAGCCCCACTGGGCCGATGCGGTCGTCGAGCTGAGAAAGCCCGGCGTCACGCTGCAAATCCTCTGGGAGGAGTATCGGGCTGTCCATCCCACCGGCTATGGCTACAGCCGCTTCTGCGAGCTCTTCCGCTCCTTCGAGGGCCGCCTCTCGCCGACCATGCGCCAAGACCATGTTGCCGGCGACAAAGTGTTCGTCGACTATTCCGGCAAGAAGATCGCCATCGTCGATCCCTGCACCGGCGAGATCCGCCAGGCCGAGATCTTCGTCGCCGTGCTCGGCGCCTCCAACTTCACCTACGCCGAGGCAACCTGGACCCAGACCCTGCCGGACTGGATCGGCGCGCACGCACGCATGTTCCGTGTCTTCGGCGGCGTCCCGCGCCTGATCGTGCCGGACAATCTCAAGGCCGGGGTCAACCGGGCCTCGTTCTATGATCCCGAGATTAACCGCAGCTACGGCATGATGGCCGCCCATTACGGCATCGGCGTTCTGCCGGCGCGGCCCCGAAAGCCCAGGGACAAAGCCAAGGTCGAGAATGGCGTGCGCTTTGCACAGACCTGCATTCTCGGACGGCTGCGACACCAGACCTTCTTCTCTCTGGCCGAAGCCAATGCGGCGATTGCCGGCGCGTGCGAGCGCATCAACGATCATGTCGTGCGCCGCCTCGGCGTCAGCCGCCGGCATCTCTTCGAGACGATGGAGCGCCCGGCGCTCGCGCCGCTGCCGGGCGATGACTATGAGTTCGCCGAGTGGCGCCTTGTCCGGGTCGGCACAGACTATCACGTCGAATACGAGGGCTTCTTCTATTCGGTCCCGCACGGCCTGATCCGCGCGCAGGTCGATCTGCGGGCGACCAGCCGCACGATCGAGATCTTCCACCGCGGCCAGCGTGTGGCAACCCATCAGCGCCGCTACGGTGGGCGCCGGCATGGCACCGACCCGGACCACATGCCGAGTTCCCATCGGCGCTATGCCGACTGGACGCCGGAGCGCTTTTGCCGTTGGGCGGCGTCCGTCGGTCCGCAGACGGAAGGATTGATCACGGCCATTCTGGCGCACCGTCCGCATCCTGAGCAGGGCTTTCGGACCTGTCTTGGGGTGTTGCGCCTGTTGCGCGATCTCGATCCCTCGCGCGCCGAAGCGGTGTCGGCCCGCGCTCTCCAGATCGGTGCGCTCACCTCCAAGAGCGTTGCCTCCATCCTGGCCAACCGCCTGGCCGCCCAACCCGCCCGCGACCCCGAGCCCACCGCCATCCTGGAGCACGCCAACATGCGCGGCCCCGGCTACTTCCACTAAGGAGATCCCTCATGTTGACCCATCCCACGCTCGCCCTGCTGACCGACCTTGGTCTTCACGGCATGGCCAGCGCCTTCAAGGATCTGCAATCCCAGCCCGAGGCTCGCGCTCTGGAGCATGGCGACTGGCTGGCGCTCCTGCTCGAGCGGGAGGCAACGCTGCGCTGTCAGAAGCGCTTCGAGAGCCGGGCCCGGGCGGCCCGCCTGCGCCATGATGCTCATGTCGAGGACGTCGACTTCCGGGCGGCTCGTGGACTTGATCGCGGGCTCTTCCTCAAGCTGTCCGGCTGCGACTGGATCCGCGAGCGCCGCGGGCTCCTGCTGACCGGACCGGCTGGGGTCGGCAAGAGCTGGCTCGCATGCGCGCTGGGCCAGAAGGCTTGCCGGGAGGACTTCTCGGTCGCTTATCACCGCGCCCCCAGGCTGTTTGCGGCGCTTTCTCTGGCGCGGGACGACGGCCGCTACGCACGGATGCTCAAAACGCTGGCCCGTGTGGACCTGCTCATTCTGGATGATTGGGGCCCCGAGAAGCTCAATGATGATCAGCGGCGGGATCTGCTGGAGATCGTCGAGGACCGCTATGAGCGGCGCTCCACCATCGTGACGAGCCAGATCCCGGTCGACCGCTGGTATGAGATCATCGGCAATCCGACCATTGCCGATGCGATCCTGGATCGGCTCGTCCACAATGCCTACCGGATTGAGCTCTCCGGCGAGAGCCTGCGCAAGCAGCGCTCCCCGGGCGCCACATCATCGTCCGATTGACGAGAGGCCCATCCCATTCCACCATTCCCATGACCCAGGATCAGACGAGGAGAGTGTCCGGCTTCAGATCGGAACGCTGTCCGGAATGAAATCGGAATAGGCGTCCGGCTTCACCTTGGAATCAGCGTCCGGCTTCATCGGAACCTGGAGACTGGGCACTGGACGTTCAGAAATACTCTGCAAACGCGGACCGGAATGCGATCAATGGGATCGTCCGTTACTGCGGCATCTCGTTGCAAAAGCGGGATTCGTCCCTGGTTTCGCTGAGTGACAGGGAGGAGGTCACCCGGGTGCGGGAGAGTTTCCTGAAAAAGAAGCTCGGTCTGGCCGAGCCCGATGCTGATCTCGACAAGGCGATTATGGCTGTCGGCGAGAAGATGAAGGGCGACCGGACGAAGAACAGAGTCACCCCCTACTATCTGTTGGCCGAACATTTCGGGAAGCTGTCGATGTTCGGTAACCCCGGCTCTGCTGCGGGGAAGGGTTGAACTCCCGGAAGTCTTTTCTTCCTGATCGCGTCCTTGGTTTGACTGGAGAAATTTCATGCGCCTGCCGTATATCGTGTTTATGTCCTTCGCGGTGTCCGCATGCGTCTCGTCGGGCCAGCAGCAGGCTAGGTCCATGCCGCCAGCGAACTTGGGATCGACGCAAGCGACACCGTCCGCCCCGGCGCCGACCTCCGCACCCACGTACACGAGACGCGTGACCTACGGCGACGGCAGGTACATCCTGCCCGATGGCACGACGGTGGCCGCGGAGCCGGGTGGCGGTTTCACGCTGTCGAACGGGGTGGTTGTGCCGCCTGACGGCACGGGCGGAATCATCCTCCCGAACGGGGCACGGTGTGTTTCGGATGGCAGCCGCGGCTATCTCTGTCCCTGAACTTCCTTGAGGTCAGGAGAAGCCGATGCCAAGCCGCTCCTGTCCGACGTGGCGCCTGCGGCGATCAGCGCGAGCCTGACCCATTACGCCCCTTGGATCGGTTTACGCTTCCGGTCGTCGCGACGTCGTCGGTGTTGACCGCAAGCTTGCCGCCCGACCTGACCGCATCCGTGCTCCAGGCGATGTTCTCGGCCGGGAGGAGATGCTTGACCAGCTTTCGTGTCTCACGCGAGAGGAGCTTGCCTGCCTGCGCCACGGGCTTGAAGTCGGTGAGCTTGTGTGGCCCGCCAGGGCGGCCGGCAAAGACCCGCAATCCGTCGGGAAACATCACCATGTCGCCCCGGCGCAACGTGCTGTCGGCCAGGAGCGCCGGAACGGGGTTGTCGATCTCTTCCATGGGTCTCGGCTCGATCGGTTTCCTGACCTCCGGCTGCTCGACGGCAACGGGCTTCGGCCGTGGGCGGGCCTTGCGTCGGGGCCTCTCGACTTCCGGATCGGGTTCGTATCCGAACGATGGGGGCGGCGGGGCCGGGGTTGCCGGCTGGGTGAAGGCCCTGAACAGCCCGAAGATGCCCTGCGCCCGGGCAGGAACGGATCCGACCGCAAACGGGAGGATCAGGGCCACGGCCAGCACGCTGCATGATCTCGCCAACGATGCGAGCCGGCTCCGGAGCTTTGACATTCCCGCCTCCCTTGGTGAGGAGCAACGTGGCCTGGCCCCGCAGGTTCCTGCTCCATACGGGCTAGGCGGACAAACCTGCGTTGCCGGGCGTGAACCCCATGATGGGGCAGAGTCAGGCAGGCCATTTCCCTGCGGCTGACATCCTCGGATCAGGGGATTCGTCCTGGTGCCAGGATGCTCGAAGGCGGCTATGGTTTGCATGCCATGGAGATGCGGCGAATCTCTTGCCGTTCGGGACTGGGCGGAGAGGATTGGTCCGTTCAGGCACGAGCGGCGCAAGGCGTGAGAACGGAGCGTTCGTGATGGCAACGCGGGAGCGAACCTATCGGTGCGTGGGAGGCCCGTGTGACGGCATGCTCCACACCGTGTGCGAGGAGCGGCGGGTCCGCCTGGCACCCCAGAACGACGAGGCTCTGATCGCTCCCCCGGACAAAGCCTCGGTCCCATCGGGCGAAGCCGCCGACTACGATGTGCGGCGGCTTCTGGCGCCTGACGGCAAGTGGCACGAGTTCCTGGTGCTGTCGGCCTGGACGAGCATGCAGGCGACCGTATGGCTCAATCGCCGCCGATGAGCGTCATCGCGATGCGACGCTCAAGGATGCCGCCCACTCGACACTCCGACACTCACCGGGGCCTTCCACCCATGGTACGGTCGAGGAATTCGTGGGTGCGGGCCAACGCATCCTCTGCTGCCTTCGGATCGTAGGCGGCCGGGAAGCCGAGGATCTCACCGTTTGCCCCCCAATGCGGATCGGCAAACCCGTGCTTCACGTCGGGATAGACGTGGACCTCGACCGGGTTTCCGTCGGCGCTCGCGGGGCGCGCGACTTTCTCGCAGGCCTGCACCCCCGTGCGCCGGTCATCCTGCCCCGTCAGGACCAGCAGCGGATATGCAGGTTTCTGGATGAGATCGAGCGCGGCACAGGGGGCGTAGTACACGACTCCGGCCTTGAAGCCGAGGTTCTGGTCGTTGACCACGCTCGACTGTGTTTGCGGCTCGGAAAGCGTAAGGACGAAGACGCCTCCGGTCGCAAACCCGAGCAGGCCCACCCGGTCACGCTGCACGAACGGCAGCCCGGCCAGATGGAAGAGCCCGCCATAGGCATCGGCGACCCGGTCGACGCCCGGCGGTTCCTGACCGTTCAGGAAGCAGCCGGCCTGTGCGTTCCGGGAGGTCCAACTGTCGACGACAAGGGTTACGTATCCCCAGGACGCCAGCCGCGCCGGAAGAGTTTCACGGACGAAGGGGGTCAGGCCGATGCAGTCGGGGAGCACCACGACGGCCGGGAAGGGGCCGTCCGCTTGAGGCTTTGCCAGGTGCCCCTCGATGCGGCTTCCCGGCGTGGGCTTCGGCTCCTCGCCGCGCTCGCGCATCCTGCGGGCCATGAGTCCTCCGATCGGCCGGGCGGCGGCTTGAAGGTCCACCTTCTCGACAGTGACAGGTGCCGAGACCGATCCAGGTTGTTGGGCCCACGCCCCGGTTGCGAGGACAAGCCCGAAGGCCACACTGACCAGAACCCGCATGGCATTGCTCCTGCGCCCCGCTCGCCGACCTTATCACTTCGGGCTGTCGCCTTCCAAGGGAGTGGAGCCACCCGGCTCGCCGCCAACTCCACGAACGGACCGCGAACCTCGCGGGTGTCCTTCCTAATACATTCAAACGACGACCTATCGGACGCATGTTGCGTCTCTCGAATCTGCCGTGTCGAAGGTAAAATAGCGCTTCCAAAGGCATGGAGGGATGGGATGATCGAAGGGCTAGGCGGAATCGACCATGTCGCCGTTCTCGTCCGAGACCTTGATCGCGCCCGCGAGGCCTGGGCCAACCTGGGGTTTACACTCTCGCCCCGGGGCGTGCACAGCGCGATCCGCGGCACGGGGAATCACACGGTCATGCTCGGACCGGACTATCTGGAGCTTCAGGGCGTCCTCACCCCAACCGAGTTCAACGCCCCAAGCCGTGCGCGGCTGGAACGGCGCGAGGGGATTGAGCGAACGGTACTGCGCGCCTGGGATGCCGAGGCCGCGGTCGCAGCCTTACGGCGGCGGGGGATCGCCATCGAGGGCCCTCAGGAGTTCAGCCGACCCGTGGACCTGCCGGGAGGCGGGACGGGGGAGGCGCGGTTCCGCACCATCCAGTGGCCGCTCGACCGTACCCCAGCCGGAATGCGCATCTCCGCTGTCCAGCACGTCACACCAGAGCAGGTTTGGCTTCCTGCCTTGCAGCAGCACGCGAACACCGCTCGGCGCGTGCTGTCCGTTGAGGTGCTCGCCGATGAACCTGCGAAAGCGGCAGCAGAGCTTTCGGAATTGATCGGCATCCCGCATACGGCGGAGCCGGACGGCAGCTACAGGGCTCAGACCGCGCCCGACCGGGCCGCCATCGTGTACCTCGACAGGGCAACCGCACGACGACGGTATCCGGAGGAGTGGCTCGACGCGTTCGAGGAGGATGGCGGCTTGGCGGTCATCCTTGAGGTCGGCGACATAAAGGCAGCGGCGCGGGCAACAGGCGGCGCCGTTTCGGACACGGGCGACTACCTGATCGTGCCGCCTGAGCGTGCCGGCGGCGTTATCGTGAAGTTCGCAACCTGAACCCTGATCTCGGTGTCGTGACGGGATCGCCGCAAGAGGTCCCAGCACTTGAGGATGATAGGCCGGCCGCGGAGGTCGCCGGGCAAAAAGCCGGCCATGATCTGCCGTTGCATGTCGGGCAGGATCTGGCCCTATTCAGGGAGGCCTGCCAACCGAAGCCCTTCAAGGAGCATTGCTTGATGAGACGCATGTCGGAAGCAGACCTTTGCCGTCCGCCTGATGGTTGATCTTGGCTGCACACGCAACAAATGCCGGATCAACGCCGATGCTTCCTCAAGGCGGCCCAGATGAGCCAGGGCGGCGGCCCTGAAGCGAAGCGGCGGAGGAAAGTTGGGTCTCTGCTGAATGGCCCGTCCTCCCCATTTCTCAGCCTCTGCGAAACGGCCGGCGATCAGGTGAGCCAGAGCCATTGCGGTGAGAGTGCGGGCTACGAGAGGGTCGCGCGGGTTCATGCGCCGAGCGATCGCCAAATGCTCCAGAGCGCAGTCCGGCTCGCCGTTGTAGATGAACACCCATGCGCAGTTCATCTGCACGTAGGCAGAGTTCGGGTGCAGCCGGAGAGCCTGGGACGCAAGATCGACTGCCTGATCATGGTCACCGGCGAACATGGCGACCGTGAAGGCCGCCAGGGAGAGCGCCCGCCCATTCTCCCGATCGGTGGCAATCGCGCGGCCAGCCGCTCGGCGCGCCAGCTCGCTGCCTTTGTCCCAATCCTCAATCCAGCCCGCCGTCGTCTGGCGAGCGATGCAGTCCGACAAAGCAGCCCACGCATCGGAGAAGTTCTGGTCCAATTCGACCGTGCTCTCCAGCAGCTTCTCGGCACGCTGCAAGCCCTCTTTCGTGAAGGAGAACATCTCCGGAAGGGATCGGAGATAAAGGTCGTAGGCGCTGAGATTGTCGGTCGGTCTCGATCGACTCCGGTCCAACTCGGCTGTGAGGAGGTTGGGCTCGACGGCGGTCACCACGCCCGACGTGATGCGGTCCTGGAGGTCGAAGATGTCGGTGAGATCTCCCTCGAACCGCTCGGCCCAGATGTGGTGCCCCGTGGCGGTCTCGACGAGCTGGGCCGTGATGCGGACGCGAGTGCCGGCCCGGCGGATGGCTCCCTCAAGCACGTAGAGGACGCCCAGGTCCCTGCCGACCTGGCGAACATCGACGGCCCGGCCCTTGTAGGTGAACGACGAGTTGCGGGCGATCACGAAGAACCACTTCACCCGCGAGAGAGCCGTGATGATCTCCTCCACGATGCCGTCGGCGAAGTACTCCTGCTCGGGATCACGGCTCACGTTCGTGAACGGCAGAACCGCAATGGTGGGCCTGCCGGACAGGGGCGGACGTTTGGATGCGCTCGGAGGAGCCTCGGCATCAGTCCCGGACCAGGCAAACACGCGAACCGGTCTGGCGATGTTCTTGACCTGCTGCTCGCCCCGGTTCTCGAAGGTTGTTCCGATCCTTCCGCCGACATGGTCGTGAACAGGGCCGGAGATCCAAATGCCTCCCGGATCGGCGAGCTGCTGGAGCCGAGCAGCGATGTTCACCCCGTCCCCGTACACTTCCCCGTCCTCCTCGACGATGATGTCGCCCAGGTTGATGCCGATGCGGAGCTGGAGAGGGTCGGAGGACTCCCGCGGAGCCTCACCGGCGAGGGTCTCCTGAACCTCCGTTGCGCAGCGGACGGCCTCGACGGGGCTCGGGAACTCGGCCAGGAAACCGTCTCCGGTGGTCTTGAACACGCGCCCGCCGTGCTCCTGGACCTTGGGCTCGATGAGGTCGCGGCGGAGCTGTTTGACGCGGGCGAGAGTGCCTTCCTCGTCCTGCTCCATGAGAGCCGAGAAACCGACCACATCCGCCGCCAGAATCGCTGCGAGGCGTCTATGAACCCGTTGGGAGCTGACCATCTGTCCTCCCGGGCGAATGTGCAAATGGTGCTTCGGATCGGCTGGATCGTCCAGCCCTTCCTCCACTCACGCCTGCGAAAAGGTTATCCCTCCCGGTGCCTTCGTCTTTCCGAGGGGGAGCGCATCGTCTCCTGATCACCGGATATCGACGGAGGGCGCCATAAGGTTGGCGGGCCCTGCCGCGGTGGCTTCATCGGTTACGAGGTGGAGATCGACCCCCAAGATCGTGATGATCTGCCACTGCACCGAACGCCAGACGATCACGGGATTCGCCTTCCGCACCTTCGTCCTATCGTGTGAGGAGGGGGCAACCTGCTCTCAGGTCAACTCAAGACCCACGTGGAAAATCAGCGACAGCGGCGCGAAGCGGCTGCAACCCTTATGCCGCTTACGCGGATCGCCGATCCATCCGACCTCGAATGGGGAGGGCCCGAAGGTCTACGGCATTCGTGTCGGCACGAGCCGTCAGCGCAACGATCTCGTGCCGCGCGAGCAGATCAGGTGCCGCTCGGCCCAGCCCTGGATCGCCAGGATCAGGATCCTGCCGGGAGTCGAAACGCAAGCGGTCTTCCTGCCTGGCCGACCGTCGCATAACTTTCTTGCAAGTTTACGCTTCAGTGCGTTGATCGTCCCGCCCTGAGAGGATCGGCAGCGGAAACGCGGATTCTCCGAAGACCTGGAGCGGGGCACAGGACGCGGAGTACCACCAAGCGTTGAGACCGAGGTTCTGGTCATTGACCATGCTCGGTTGTGTTTTGCGGCTCCGCGAACCCGAGGGCATGGCCATGCGCAAGGCCGGTCACTTCAAGACGGCAGTGGTCTGGGGCCTCAACCCAGCGGGTCGCACTTGCGCGGATGGATCGCGCCACGCGATAATGGAGGCCTGTTCGTCCGCCGCTGGGGACTTGCCCCAGGAACAAGGTCTGAGGCAGCGCAATGTCCCCGACTGGCCAACTGTTCACGGATGGCGCTGCCTATGAGAGGCTCATGGGCCGCTGGAGCCGCCGCGTCGGCGACGTGTTCGTCGACTGGATCCAAGTCCCAAGCGGCCTTCGATGGCTGGACATCGGGTGTGGTACCGGCGTTTTCACCGAGCAAGTGATCCGGTGTTGCGCTCCCGCAGCGGTCGTCGGGCTCGATCCGTCCGCCGAGCAACTGGCCTTTGCCCGTGGACGAGGGGAATTGAGCAAGGTAGAGTTCCACGTCGGCGACGCGCAGGACCTGCCGTTCCTGGACAACAGCTTCGACATTGCAGTCATGGCGTTGGTCATCCACTTTGTGCCTGACCCGGCCAAGGCGGCCGCTGAGATGGGGCGAGTTCTCCGGCCCGGCGGCACCGCCGCAGCCTACGTGTGGGACTACAAGAACGCTGGGTCGCCAACCTCGCCGCTTGCGGCCGCGATGAAGGCGATGGGCCTCCAATCACCTGCACCACCGAGCCCGCAAGTGACTTCGTTAGCCGCGCTTGAGGAACTCTGGCGGGCCGCTGGCTTCGTGCAGATCGGCACGCGAACCATCGAGATTGTGGTGGAATTCAGGGATTTCGAGGAGTTTTGGCAGTCAATGACGGTGCCGGTTGGACCCGCCGGAAAGGCGATCTCTGCGATGTCGCCTGACCGCCGGGCGCAATTGCGAAGCGTTCTCGAACAGCAAATGCCGGTGACAGCCGGTGGAACCGTTACCTATGAGGCACGCGCGAGTGCTGTCAAAGGCCGCAAGAGAGCCTAAGAAGGGTTCGCAAGGGCGAACAGGCAGCGGGAGGCTCGATCCCACCCTCAGGGAATCGATTGGTCCTGCCGTATTAACTCCCGCCCTCGCACCGCGACCGGCTTGGCCGACGGGGTACTGCGCGGGGGTATAGCATGCGTGGGAGTTTCGGTATGCAGCGCCGCTTGGCCGTGATCATGGTGGCCGACATCGTCGGCTACTCGGCCCTGATGGAGGAGGCCGAAGAGCACACCCTTGGCCGGGTCGCCCGCTGCCGGGAACTGGTCCGGCAGAAGGTGGCCGCCCTGGGTGGTCGCATCTTCAATACCGCCGGCGATGCCTGGCTCGCCGAGTTCGGCAGCCCGATCAACGCCCTGCGCTGCGCGGCCGAAATCCGCCACGCGCTCGCCGGAAGCGAGGATCCCGAACTCGATCCGCTCAGGCTCCGCTTCGGGCTTCATCTCGCCGACGTGGTGGTCCAGGGTGACGATCTCCTCGGGGACGGAGTGAACGTCGCGGCCCGCATCCAGCAGGAGGCGGAACCCGACAGCATCTGGGTCAGCGGGGCCTTCTTCGACAACATCCGGCGCAACTCGCCTTTCGCCTTCGATGATCTCGGCGAGCGGCGTCCGAAGAACCTGTCGGAGCCGATCCGGGTCTATCGGTTGCGGGAGGAGATGGGGCGGCACCGGCTGCAAACCGCACCGACACGGACGCGGGGCGCGGAGCAGAAGCGCCCGTTGTCGCTGGCGGTGCTGCCCTTCCGCGTCATGGGCGGGGACGAGGAGCAGCGGTTCCTGGCCGAGGGGCTGACGGACGAACTCATCGTCGAGCTGGCCCGCTTCCGGCGGCTGTTCGTCAGCTCCCGCAGCGCCAGCTTCGCCCTGGCCGATGCCGATCCGGTCAAGGTCGGCACCACGCTGGGCGTGCGGTACGTCCTGGAGGGGCAGGTCAGGAAGATCGGCGACCAGGTGCGGATCGGCCTCACGCTGACCGAGACGGAGACAGGGTCCGTGGTGTGGAGCGACAGGATCGCTCGTCCCTTTGCCGAACTCCTCGACCTGCTCGACAGCACGGCGACCAGGATCGCTGCCATCGTGTTCGGGCGGGTGGAGGATGCCGGCATGATCACGGCCCGCCGCAAGCCGCCGGAGAAGATGTCGGCCTTCGAGTGCTTCCTGCGTGGGCTCGAGCACCACCGCCTCGGCGGCGTGCTGGAGGCGCACACCCGCGAAGCCGTGGATTGGTTCACTCGCGCCATCGCGCTCGATCCGACCTACGGCGCTGCCTACGCCTGGCGGGTCTGCGCGGCGTCCGAGTTGCCGGAATTCGCCATTCCCGAGGGCGAGGCAGACATCCGCCGGGCACTGGAACTCGACCCCTGCGACGCCGAGGCGAACCGGATTGCCTCCTTCTTCGAGCTGCTCAAGGACAATCATGATCAGGCGGCACGGTTGATGCGGCGGGCGATCGAGCTGAACCCGTCCGATGCCTACATCAAGGCCCGCTGTGCGGCCGTCATGACCTTTGTCGGCGAGCCTGAGGAGGCGCTGCGGCTGCTCGACGAGGCCGAGGCGCTCGACCCGCTGCTTCCGGTGTGGTGCGTCGAGGAGCGCGGCGTCGCCTATTATGCGCTTGGCCGCCACGGGGAGGCGCTGGAGGCCTTGGGCAAGCTCGTATTCCAGACGTTCCGCTCGCGGCTGTACCGGGCCGCTGCCTTGATGGCGCTTGGTCAGGCGGAGGAGGCCGGCCGGCTCGTCAGGGAGGCGATGGCGAGCAAGCCGAGCTTCACCCTGTCGCAGTTCCTGTTCCAGGAGCGCTACCGTGACCCAGGGCTACGGCAGCGGTTGCAAAGCCGGCTGGAGGAGGCGGGGATGCCGCCGTGAACGCACAAGGGTTTGCGAATGGCCGCTCTTGGGACTCCTGCAATCAATGAACTCCGTCCCCTTCGGCAACACAGGGCGGACTTGCGTTGACATGCTGCGGACCTCGTCACAGCGCGCACATCCGTGCCATGATCATCCGGTCAAGCGTCGTAGTCCCATGCGGGGATGGCCTGTTCGTGGTCTTGGGTGCACAATGGTTGTGCTCATGCGGCCCAGTCACATGCGGCCCGAAGGAAACCCGACCGGCCTCGTAGGGCGATAGCCGCAAAGTGAGCCATTGGACCGGAGATCTCGGTTATGGAGCGTCGGCTGGCCGCCCTCTTCGCGGCAGACGTGGAAGGCTACTCCCGCCTCATGGAAGAGGACGAGGCCGCGACCTTTGAGACGCTGGCCTCCCATCGCGCCATCCTCGATGGCTTCATTGCCGAACACCGGGGGCGGATCGCCAACACAGCCGGCGACAGCGTGCTGGCGGAGTTTCCCAGTGCCGTCGATGCAGTGACGTGCGCGCTGAGAGCCCAG
Source organism: Microvirga yunnanensis (assembly GCF_025460875.1). Lineage (NCBI taxonomy): Bacteria > Pseudomonadati > Pseudomonadota > Alphaproteobacteria > Hyphomicrobiales > Methylobacteriaceae > Microvirga > Microvirga yunnanensis. Next base: position 84,016 of record NZ_JAMXFI010000012.1, on the reverse strand, counting down.
GAGGCGCTCGCGTCCGGCAATGCCAAGCTGCCGGAGACCCGGCGCCTTCAGTTCCGGGTCGGGGTGCATGTGGGTGACGTGATGGTGAAGGGCGGCGATCTGTTCGGCGACGGCGTCAACATCGCCGCCCGGCTTCAGGCGCTGTCCCGGCCCGGCGGCATCTGCCTGTCGGCAACCGCCCAGGAGTACGTGCGCAAGGCCCTGCCCGTCATCTTCGAGGATCTCGGACCGCAGCGCGTCAAGAACATCGACGAGCCCGTTCGGGCTTTCGCTGTCAAAGCCACCCAAGGGCAGGGAGTTCCGGCCCGTACTCCCTCCGCCAGGGAACTCCTCCGCGCCGACCGACCGGCCGTGGCGGTGCTGCCGTTCACCAACATGGGCGACCCAGACCAAGCCTACTTCAGCGACGGCATCACCGAGGACATCATCACCGAGCTCGCCCGTTTCCGGGAGCTTCTCGTCATCGCCCGCAACTCCTCCTTCTTGTTTCGAGGCAAGGACGTCGACGTGCGGGAGGTCGGGCGGGTGCTCAATGCCGACTACGTCGTCGAGGGCAGCGTGCGCCGGGCCGGCGACCGGGTCCGGATCACCGCACAGTTGATCAACGCCGCCACAGGGAGCCATCTCTGGGCTGATCGGTATGACCGCTCGTTCGAGGACGTGTTCGTCATCCAGGACGAGATCGCGCGTGGGGTGGTCGCCACCGTGGCCCGCCGCATCGAGGAGGAGACCGAGGCGGTGGCGCGCCGCCGCCCGCCGCAGGACATGCGTGCCTACGATCTCTTCCTGCAAGGGCACCGCCTGTCCGACGTCTTCACGGAGGATGGTCAGGCTCGCGCGCGGGCGTTCTTCGAGCGGGCCCGCGACCTCGACCCCACCTTCGCCAGAGCCTACACCGGGCTTGCGTTCAACTCTCTCAACCGAGCCGCCGACGAGGGTGTCGGGCTGCCGCGGGAGCGGGATCCGAACCGGATCGAGGCGCACCGGCTCGTCGAACAGGCCCTGACGGTCGATCCAACAGAGCCGCGGGTGCAATCGACCGCAGGTTACGTGTTCCTGACCTGGCGCGAGTTCGACCGGGCCGAGCGTCATCTCGGCCTTGCGCAGTCGATGAACCCGAACGATGCGACGATCCAGATCTTCTGGGCTTGGGCCCAGGCGTGCTTGGGCAACCCGGCGAAGGGCCTGACGGCTGCCGAGCTCGCACGGCGTCTGAACCCGCGCCATCCGCACTGGTACAGCTTTTACGAGACTAGGGCGCTTTTCCTCCTGCGGCGCTACGAGGACGTCGTTGCCCAGCTTCACTACCGCATAACCGGGGAACCCACCCAGCACCGCCGCGACATGCTGCTGCTGAGTGCCGCGTTTGGCCTTCTGGGGCAAGCGGAGCCGGCTCAGCGATGCGCCGGGTGGTTCCTGGAAAGCGTCAGGGACGCGTGGCGCGGCGATCCGAAGGCGGGACCGCCCGAGTACGTCGACTGGTTCGTCGACACGTCCTACCTTCGGCGCCCGGAGGATGAGGGACTCCTGCGGGAAGGACTGCGCTTGGCCGGGCTGCCGGCTTAGACGGAAGGGTTCATTCGCTTCATGATGAGGCGGACCCTGGCCTTGTCGATGACGGTGAACTGATGGAAAAGGCCCACCCTTCCATGATGGAGGCGGGCCTTTTCCAATCCTTAGCGGATGCGCCCAGGCCCGTCTGTCCGTACCCAACCTAAGACTGCAAGGACCGGAGAGCCAGGCTTTTCCGGCATTCGGCAGCAAGTGCCACCAGACTTGATGATCTATATCCGGCAGCTTCCCGATTTAATTCCGGAGTGGGAGAACCTGAGCATTGAAGAGCAACCGAAGAGAAATCCTATCGAACTTCTTGGTTAAGCCGAGGGGACCGTGCTCAGGATTGGGACCCCCTAGAAACAGGTGTCCGCCCCCACCATGGGCAAGCGATGGTCTGGAAATGGCAGTCGGGTTCGGCGGAAGGATGGCACAGAGGGTAGCAAAGCCCAGCTCGTAGCCACGGCCGCTCTGGACCCGCCCGCACCAATGGCCCCCGTCCGTTTCACCCGTGTCACCAGGCAGCGCCCGATACTGGATCGTCTGGTCGGGCACCCAGATCCACTGCCCCTCGACGAACATCTGCACCCCGTTCGGCCTCACCCGGTAGGGCGCAGGGCGACAATCCCCATCGTCGCAGCAATTCCTCCCGGCTCTGTCCCTCAGTGCTCTCCGGGCGGTCGGCATACACGTCCCGTACCGTCGCGAAGGTGGCCACCATCGCGGCCGAAGCCCCCACCGCTTGCAGGAAGCGAAGGACGACGAAGGAACCGGCGGTCGAGGATGCCGCCAGGCCGAATGACGCCGCTGCGAACAGGATCGCGCCGCCGATCAGAACGGGCCGCCGTCCGATGCGGTCGGAGATCGGCCCGAAGATGATCTGGCCGAGGCCGAGCATCACCATGTACAGGCTCAACGTGAGCTGAACGATGGCCGGACCGGTGCCGAGAATGCCCGGCATGGCTGGAACGATGGGAAGGTAGATATCCATCGCCAGCGAGGCGAGGATGTAGAAGGGTGCCATCAGCAGGAGCGCTGTCGGCAGGGAATAGGCCCACACGGGGGGCTTTGGAGACATGATGAGGCATCCGCTCGAATGAGGAACATCCGGCGGCGATCTGCCTGTCAGCCTGGGCTGGAATCGGTTCGACAGACGCCGCAACAACAAGGAAAGGGTTGTTGCGGCTTACTTGTCCGACGAGGGCTCGGCTCCCATGCCATGGCTCCAAGGTTCGTACGGGGTTAGGGGACGACGAGGTGATTATCATGCCCTCCCGGAACAGCCAATCCTACCGGGCAACTCGCGATGGGTTCCTCTGCGCCATCAACGAGGCATCATGGACGTACGGGGGCAGGACGGTCGGCGCCCGTTTTTCCGCGGACGTAGCCGAACGACAGCGCCGATGCCAGGCGCGCGATCCGCTGCTCCAGGATTTCCTGCTCGACGAGCAGGGCCTTGATGGCCGTTCGTGGATCGCCGCCGCAGGCCTCGATCACGGCCGTGACATCGGCCTCCATCGGGTCCGTATCGCAAGCGGTCTGAGCCTGATCGGTCATCGTCATCTCCCTCGAGAGCCGCGACGATACTGATTCAGGATCCTGTTCACCAGGAGAATGTTCTTGCTTTGTTCGTGGTCTGTGTAATGCGGGGAAAGCCAGCCGCATTGTAGAACCATGTCCAAGGACACGGCGTTCATGCGGCCCGGCTTATCCCATCATCGGCATGAGATCCGGCTCCCTGTCGCGTTCCAGGTCCATTCCGGCGGACACCGCAAAGCCCTCCAGGTATTGCTCCAAGCCGTCGACCCCGAAGATCTCCTCGGGCCTGAACTCCATCAGGCGGTTGTGCCGCGTGAACATCAGGGCCACGCGGTCGATCGGGACTGGGCATGGTCCGCCGCCATTGCCGAGGACGCCGCATAACTGTGCCTGAGCTGCCTTGGCTGCGAGAAGGCGAAGGTCGTCCGGTGCGACGGAAGCCACGGTCCGGGACGCGACCTGGATCAGCGTGCCGTCGACGAGCAGGCTCGCCTGCGTCGGCCAGACGGGGCCTGCCCCGGCGATCTCAGGATGGGTGATCGCGAGCGAGCAGGGTTGCGGCAGCCGAGCCGTGTCGAGGGTCTTCCAGAATTGCAGCAGTTCGGCATGGATGGCTGGGTCGATCCTCACGGGATCCATCCTCTTGCGGCCTTCGAGGGTCACGAACTCAAGTTGCGCCAGTGCCTGGCAGGGCGTCAGGATGCGGCCGTGCGGGACTTCGCCCCCGTCCGAAAACTCCCGGAAGACCGCCATGGCGCCGCGGACATGGTCCGACCATTCCTTCAGGGACGGCTTGTACGTATCGAGGTCGAAGGCCTGCCTGATGCGGGCCTCGGCCGGGGATTCCCCGATGCGGACCTCGGCGCCTGCCTCGACGGCCAGGCGGCGCACGAGGCAGTGGACGAGGTATTCCGCAGCCCGGTCCACGATATGCCTCTTGAGGGCACTGGGGCGTACGAGAAGAGGGGATTGATGATCCCCCTTGGGCTCATGACGGACGGTCCGGTCGTACAGCTCCCTCATGGGGGCGGTCGAGGCAAAAGACGGACTGCGACGCATGACCCGGACCTCCGTGGGTGGAATACGGAGGAGGGTGTGGGCAGGGGGAGCAAGGAACTAACGGGACTGGCAGCCGCGGCGCGCGTTCTCACTTGCCGGGGGACTGTCCAGAATCGTCTCCAATCATCGCAAGTGGGGACATTTCTCGACAGAGATCCTCCCATCGGAGTGGGCCGTGCAGGCGAACTCCAGCCCATCCGTTGTGGGATCGATGATCAGGGTCGTCAGCCGCCCCGTCCCGTATGCCCCGGTGTCGAGAGCGATCCGGTTCTCCGAGACCTCAGGCAGCCTGCTCTCGGTAATGGTGTGCCCGTGGATGACGACGTGCGACAGCGGCCCCGTATGGTCGAGGAAGCCCTTTCGGATGGTGAGGCAGCCCTTCCGGTCCTGGGCGTCGATGGGCCTTGTGGGGTCGATGCCCGCGTGCACGAAGGCGAACGGGCCGTCGGTCTCGATCAGGGACGCGGACCGGAGCAGGTCCAGGTGGTCGGCGAAGTCGATCCTGACCTTCGTTCTCGCGGCGTCCAGGTCCCCCATGAAGTCGTAGCTCGCGACCGTCGCGTCACCGCCGTTGCGCAGCCAAAGCGCAAGGATTCGCTCGTCGGGAACGTCCTCCGTCACCACGTGCAGGAAGTAGTCGTCGTGGTTGCCCAGCAGCAGCCGGGAGGACGGCCAGCGTTTCAGGGTCTTGCCGACCAGGTCCATGGCACCCCGGCTGTCGGGCCCGCGGTCCACGATGTCGCCCAGGAAGATGACGCGAGGCTCCTGCCCGCGGCGCTCTGCGTCCGCGGCGATGAAGGCGAGCAGGGACCGGAGGAGGTCGGCGCGTCCGTGGACGTCGCCGATGGCGTAGGTGAGGCGGGAGATGGGCAGGGAACGAATCCTTGGATCGGCGGGGATGCCCGTCAGTAGCGGCTGGATGGCCCGGCGCAAAGCCCGGTTGCGGTTGTTGCCGGCGATCCAGCGGCGGTGTAGGCGACGCTCTCCCAAGAGAGGAATGGCCCCCGATGAACCCTATGGAACTCAGCATACGTGTCGTTGACGGGATTGAGATCTACTTTGCCAAGGATGCTGAAGGTGTCGAGATCCACCCCGATTTCGGCGAGGAGGGACTCAAGCGCATTCTGGGAATCTTTGCGGAGCGGGCGAGGAAGAAGTGGGCCGGGCAAGCCGCGGCATCGGAGCGGGAGGAAGCAGAACGCACTTTCCGCGACTTCGCGGCAATCCTGAACCAGAAGGCGACGCTGCTCCCCAACCGTGAGGCGTTGACGGCGCGCCTCACCGAGCGCGGGAAGGTCGAACTCCTGCACTGGGACGCCATGGGAGAGCCATTCCCTCAGGAGAATTCGGCAGAGGCCGATTGGTTGAGGAGAAACTCGCGATAAAGACCAGGGTGCCGTTCCTGGAACTCCCGGGCCTTGGCCACCTCCGCCTCTGTAATTGATTTCCAACTCAGGACGGCCGCCGTCACGAGAGGATGTTCGACATTGAGCAGGCACCCGCTCCCGAACTCCGCCTCGATGGCGAGGGCGCGCTCCGCACGTGTCCGTAGTTCCTTGAGCACGCGAAGCTCGGCTTCCCCCCAGGCTTTCCCGATCCCGGCGTAAGGCCTCGGCGGCGATGCCTCCGTTTCCCGGATCAATTCGATCTGGCGGGCGTACATCCCCATTTCCTCCATGAGGAGCAAGCCTCGGAGCGTGAGCGGCAGGGATGTCCTTAGACCGAGCTCAAAGGTTCTCGCCGTGGATGCCGCCGAGGTATCCTCCAACGGAGCCGTCTCGATGACCGAGCCTCCTGCCATGACCTTCCCCCTGCAAAGTCCTGTACGGAATGATGGCAGGAGCCTGGACCGGCGCAAACCGTACGGGGCATTGCCAGTATCCACCAGGATGGCTCTCCTCGAAGATTGTGATACCCAGCCTTCGGAGACCGTACGCAGCAGAGGGAACGATCTCAGGATCGGCGCAAGTGATCCGCACGGTCGTGAAAAGCGCCATCGACGTATTCCGTCCCGGACGCAGCCTCGAACTCACGCAGGTAGGCATACATGTCGTCGACCAAGGGAGCGTCACCGAAGGCCATGGCCACCATGGTGACGCTCGTCAGGCCGCGGTAGAAGTAGTTCCAGGCATCGTCGACATGCTCCGCCCTCCGGTGCCCGCTCTTCATGCCTGAGACCTGAAACGTTGGCGGGGTTCCCTCCAGCATGTCCATGACCTGCGGAGAGGCTGCGTGGACGAAGCCGGAATAGGTCTTGTGGACCGTATGGCCGACCGCATCCATGGTCGAGGGACCGGGGAGTCCGCCTGCACGTGCATTAAAGGCCCTGATCTTCTGACGTTGGACCATGCCGCGTTTCTGGGTGGCTTTGAGTGGGTCCGGGTGATCGAACTCTTCCTGCCAGAAATCGTCCAGATAGCGTTGGTGCAACGGCATCAGGTTCCCGGTAGTGACGGCAAGTACGAGGAAGTGGATGTCTTCCCCTATCTCGTCCAGCGTCCGCTGGATGACCGCCTGTTCCTGCGCGAGTCCTTTCAGGAGCAGGGCATCGATCGCGTGCAGGCCACTGATCTGCCGGGCCAGCTTCTGGATGAGTGCCTGCTCGATCGTCCGCTCCTGGTAACGGAGGACGAAGCCGTCCTTCCATGGCTGCTCGACCGGAGGGGGTACCTGCCGCTCCAGCCTGCGGAAGGCACGCTCCATGACGTCCAGTGCCTGAAGGAAGGTAGCTCTCATTGGTGTGACGCCCTGTGATGGACGAGCGACATCGCACATGTCGCAAGGATGCTCGTCAGTTGCGCATCAGGTCGCGCCGAGCGCATTAAAGAGCCCGCCGCAGGGGTGCGGCGGGCTTTGGCTTCATTTGAGGCGCGGTTAGCGAGATTCTCGCCAACCTATGTGAGCGTCCTCACCTCGTTCGCGGACTCCAGCGGATAGCGCACTGTGTGCGTCCTGATCCGGGCCTTGGGCACGATCGCCAGGAAGTCCAAGGCATCTCGGCGGGTCAGGTTGGCGACGGAGACGACCTGCCGTTCCTCCCAGAGCAACCGATAGGGAAAGCCTGGGATGTCGCTCATGTGGATGCCGCCGCACACGACGCGACCGCCCTTGCGCACGGCGCCGAGCGCCAAGGGCACTAGGTCGCCCACGGGCGCGAAGATGATCGCCGCATCGAGCTTCTCGGGTGGCACTTCGTCCGAGCCGTCGGCCCAGGCGGCACCGAGCGAACGGGCAAAGTCCTGGGCAGTGACGTCGCCCGGGCGCGTGAAGGCGAAGACACGCCGTCCCTGCCAGGTGCAGACCTGCGTGATGATATGGGCGGCGGCACCAAAGCCGTAGATGCCGATCCTCGCGCCGGGACCTGCGGCGACCAGTGAACGCCAGCCGATCAATCCGGCGCAGAGGAGCGGAGCCAGGGCGACGGGATCGCCGTCCTCTGGCAAGCTGAAGGCGTAGGCGGCATGGGCGATCGCATGCGAGGCGAAGCCGCCATCCCTGGTATAACCGGTGAACAGCGGCTCGTCGCACAGGTTCTCCTGTCCTGAGACGCAGTAGGGGCAATGTCCGCAGGTGTGCCCGAGCCAGGGAATGCCCACGCGCTGCCCCGGCTCGAGAGACGAGACCCCGGAACCGAGCGCCTCGACCCGTCCCACGATCTCATGGCCGGGGACGAGGGGTAGCCTGGGATGCGGCAGGTCGCCATCGACCACATGGAGATCGGTCCGACATACCGCGCAGGCTTCCACCGCAACGCGGATCTCGCCTGCACTTGGCACCGGCGGTGGCCGCTCCTCCGGGACCAGGGGCGTCCCCACCTTCTGGAGAACCATCGCCTTCATGGCATCCCCTCAGCGAAACGCGGCTTCCATCCGCGCCTCCAGCACCTCGATCTCGCGGACGTACGGCGCCCGCCGCCTGCAATGGTTCTGCCGGAGATCGGCGACCAGTTGCCCCTTGCGGGCTTCGTCCATCGGCCTGCTCTCAATCACCAGCAGGTTGCTTCGATGGGCAACATCGATGTCGGCGAGGATCGCGAGCAGCGACTGTAGCCGCGGGAGGATGTCCGGATCATAGGTCCGATGGTCCCTCCGCTCACCTGAAACACGCGAAAGCCCGTCATCGGCGGTCATGGAGCCCTCCACCGTCGGCCCGGCTCTTGAAAAGCTCGCTCGCCCCCGATCATACCCGAATGTCAGGCCCTTTCGGTTGAAATGACGCCAAAGCCTGCGGCCGGACCGGGGAATCGTTCTCGGCGAACCCGGGCCAAGGATGCGGGGCTTCTCCCGCCTCCGCATTGATCCACATCAAGGCGGTCGGGCGGGACCGAAGCCATCATGGGCCGACAAGGTCCGTCCAATATCCAATATGAGGACAGCGCCATGGACGCGAGACTTCGCGACGAGATTTTGTCCATCCTCGATCGTGCGAGCGACATGACGCTCGCGACGATCCGCCAGGACGGATATCCGCAAGCCACGACGGTCAGTTTCGCCAACGACGGGCTCGACATCTACTTCGGATGTTCGGAGGCCTCCCAGAAGGCGCGGAACATCCGCCGCAACGGCAAGGTTTCCCTGACAATCAACCTGCCCTATGCGGATTGGGGCGAGATCCGCGGCATCTCGGCGGGCGGTCATGCGGACCGCCTCACGGACCCGCAGGAGATCGCGCGGGCGGGGCAGCTCCTGCTCCAGAAATTCCCGCAGGGGATCGCGGAGTATGCCTCCGGCGCGCTTGAGGGAGTGGCATTCTTCAAGGTCGTCCCGAAGGTGATCTCGGTTCTCGACTACCGCAAGGGCTTCGGTCATATGGATCTGGTCGGCAACGAACCCGCGCCTTCGGCGGTTGGCCGGGCATGATGCCGACCGCCTAGCCACCGCGCTTGAGGCGGCCGAAGTTACACCAACCGGAGGCTGCCGTGGAAAACTTCACTCCTGTTTCCGCTCTCGTCGGCGGTGTTTTGATCGGCACGTCCTCGGCCCTGTTGCTGGTGCTCAACGGACGCATCGCGGGCATCAGCGGCATCCTGGGCGGCCTGCTGCACCCGAGCCACGGCGAGGTCGGCTGGCGCGGGGCCTTTCTCGTCGGCCTGCTGATCGCACCCCTGGTGTACCGAACCTTCGGAGGCGCCCTGCCGCCCGTCAGCCTCGACGCGCCGCTCGGTATCCTCGTCGCCGCAGGCCTGCTCGTGGGCTTCGGCAGCCGCCTTGGCGCAGGCTGTACCAGCGGCCACGGCGTCTGCGGCATCGGCCGCGGATCGCCGCGCTCGATCGCGGCCACCCTCGTCTTCATGGCCGTCGCCGTCGTCACGGTCCTTCTCACCCGTCACGTCATCGGGACATAGGCCATGCCGGCGATCCTGGCCGCCTTCGGCTCCGGCCTGCTCTTCGGCCTCGGTCTGATCGTCTCGCAGATGATCAACCCGGCCAAGGTGCTGGGCTTCCTCGACATCTTCGGCCATTGGGATCCGAGCCTTGCCATGGTCATGGGCGGCGCGGTCGCGGTGTCGGCCTTCGGCACCGTCATCGCCAGACGGCGTGGCGTTCCCGTGCTGGCGGCCCGGCTCGAGATCCCGTCCCGCCGCGACCTCGATCGGCGCCTGATCAGCGGCGCGGTCCTGTTCGGCATTGGCTGGGGTCTCGTCGGACTGTGTCCCGGCCCGGCCCTAACCGCGATCACCTTCGGTCCCTGGCAGGTCGCCGTGTTCGTCGGTGCCATGGTGGCGGGCATGGCCCTGTTCCGGGCCGCACCATCCGACTGGCCGCGGGTGACCTTCCCGCGCCGATCCGCGGGAGTGGCCGACGACGCCTGATCCGGCGGGCGTGTTGCCCTTGCGGGACCCGTGGCAGTCATTTGCCCCGGCTCTCCGGTTGAACGGGGCGGAAGGCTTCCGACCCCGGTAGCGTGAGCCTCCCCTAGACCGGGCTCATGCGCCGCAAGGTGCCATCCCGCAGGACGAACTGGTGCCAGCAGGCGATCAGGGCGTGCAGGCCGACGAGCCACAGGATCACGGTCCCGCCGGTCTCATGCACCTCTGCGAGGAATCCGGGCGCACCCTGCACCGGACTGACAAGTGCGGGAAGGCTGAGGCCGAAGAACGAGATTGGAACGCCAAGGCGCGAGGCGGCATACCATCCGGTCAGCGGCAGGCCAATGAGGAAGGCATACAGGACCCCGTGGCCGATCTTCGCCGCCAGGTTGAGCCAAGGACCCTGGGTGTCCTCCACGCGGGGTGCGCCGCCCAGTAACCGGGCAACGAGGCGAGGGATCACGAGCATGAGCACGGTCAGGCCGAGGGAGAAATGCAGCAGGGGCGGGTTCTCCCGAACGTGCCGGCCGCCCTCCGAGGTGAGCCAGGCTGCGAGAACCAGCAGGGCCGTGGCCCAATGCAGGGCGATGATCGTCTTGGCACCGTTGCAGTAACTTGAAAAGGGCATAACGAACCCCGTCGAGCGGGTCATTCAGGCTGCAAGGCCGAAGAGCTGATTGACGAGACGGGCTTCGCCTGTCGCTCGACGTGTCCGCGGGATGCAATGACCGCGGCGGATCATGCGCATGGTTTCAAAACCCTTCAAGGTTGCGGCGGCGGTTTTCATCGTCTGGAAGCCGCGCGTCGGACGGATGACGCGTTTGAGTGCGCCGTGATCCGCCTCAAGAATATTGTTCAAATATTTCGAGGTCCGATGCTCGACATCCTGCGGCAGCAATCCTTCGTTCTGCAAGCGTCGAATTGCCTTTGGATACGACGCCAGTTTGTCCGTCGTGATGGATGAAGGAGGATAGTCGCTCGCCGCCCTCAGAGCTTTGCGCAGGAAGCGATACGCCGCTCCAGTATCACGCCGGCCGGACAGCATGGAGGCGATCAGCCGACCATGTTTGTCAATCGCTCGGAACAAGTACCGCCAGCGTCCGCCCACTCGCACATAGGTCTCGTCCACTCTCCAGGAGCCTGAACGATGTCCCTGGTAGGGACGCATCCGCTTCTCGATCTCCGGGGCATAGCGTTGGACCCAACGAAAGATCGTGCTCGGATGGAGGCTGATACCGCGCTCGGACATCATTTCTGCCAGATCACGGTAGCTGACTCCATACTTGCAGTACCAGCGCACGCACAGCAGGATGATCTCAACCGGGAAGCGACGGCGCTTGAACAGAGACACGGGAGCGGATCCTTGATGAACCGCTCCTCGCTATACGGCCGAGGTTAATGCAACGGAGCCCATCGGCGCGCCGCTCCGAGACATGTCAGGTAGCCGGGACAGGCATCACGTAAGGAAAACTGCAACCCAATCCGAAACGGCGGTGGACGTCCCAACCAGCCCAACAGCAGTATACCAGCCGCCGACGCTTTGACGAAGCCTATGCGCCGAACCCGTAGTATCCTCCATGCTTGAGCGGAAGGAGGATGCTATGCGAGCTTTGTTGGTCTCCATCGCAGTCACTCAGACGGCCTATCAGGCTGGTGGTATCGGCGAGATGCGGCCAGAAAGTCCACTTCTGCCGCCAAGTGAGACAGCTTGTCCGGATTTTTGACAATGTAGATCGCGGCGATCCCGTCCTCGCGGATGTCGAGCGCGGTTGTCTGAAGCACGCCGCCTCCATCGAGGCTGACGTAGCCTGGTAGGCCGTCGATGGTTACTACACGAAGCAGCGTCGGCGGCACGGCATCCTTGCGCCGCTGCCCGGCAAAAAGGCGCAGGGCCCGCTCGACGCCCTGGATAACATTGCGGAAGGCGTGGACCTTGCCGCCGCCATCGGTATGAATCTCGACATTTCCTGCCAGCAGCACTGATAGCGCCGCCACGTCCCCGTCACGTGCTGCGGCAAAGAAGGCACGGGTGATCCGGTCCGCATCTTCAGGTTCGATATTGTAGCGAGGACGTGCGGCCTGCACGTGCTTGCGGGCGCGCACCGCGAGCTGACGAACCGCGGCCGGCTCGCGGTCGAGGGTGATGGCCACTTCGGTCAGCGGCACGTCGAAGACGTCATGGAGAAGGAAAGCGGCCCGCTCCAGAGGCGACAGACGCTCGAGGGCCAGCATCAACATGACCGTGACGTCGGCGACCGTCTCGTCCGGCTCCACGGAACCCATGAGCGGATCTGGCAGCCAAGGTCCGACGTAGGTTTCCCGCCGCGCCCGCGCGGAGCGGCGTCGGTCGAGGCACAGGCGTGTGACGATGCGGGTTAGATAGGCGGGAGGCGAAGCGATGCCATCCTCCACCCCAACCCACCGCAGCCATGCGTCCTGCACGACGTCCTCCGCCTCGGTGAGCGAGCCCATCATCCGGTAGGCCAGGCGTGTCAGGCGCCTGCGCTCCGCCTCGAATTCGGTGGTCCGCCGATCGTCCGTCGTCTCCATCCGTCCCGTTTCCTCACCGACCATATCCGCTTTCCCTTCGCTCGCGCATCCCGAACCCGAGGACAAGACGATCGGGCGTGTCCGGATGTGACATCGGCCGCTGCGAGCGGAAATGCTGAGCGGCATGTCACACTCTGACCGCTTGGCCTGTCATGGCTTCGAACGTCGATCTCTGGCGTTCCGAACATAGGGATGTGTCATGAGCGAGAACAAACGGCTGGTCTGGAACGAGGTGGCGCCGCAGGGTGCCAAGGCCCTCCTCGGCATCCACCACTACATCACCACGGGCACCGACCTGCCCCACGAACTGATCCACCTCGTCTTCCTGCGGGTTTCACAGATCAACGGCTGCGCACACTGCATCGACCTGCACACCCGGGACCTCCTGGACACGATGCCGGTCGAGAAGGTCGCCCTCGTTCCGGTCTGGGCCGAGGTGCCCCACCTGTTTCCCGACACGTACCGCGCCGCGCTCGCGTGGGCGGAGGAAGTCACACTCGTCAGCGAGACGCACGCCTCCGACGAGGCCTATGCGGCCGCAAGCGCGGCTTTCGCGCCCAAGGATCTCGTGGACCTCACGATCACGATTGCGGCCATGAACGCGTTCAACCGGCTGGGGGCGCCCTTTCGGCTCCCGGTCAAGGCCAAGGCCTGATCCGCTTCTTCGCATCGTCACGGAACGGCCCCGGCGCCGTTCCGCTTCCACCATTCAGGATCCACCCCATGGCTGTGAGCGTCGGGCTGCGAGACACTGGCCCGATCCTTCAAGCCACACCGTATACACGGGCTATACAGATGGGACCAGTGTCCGCTGCGAGGCCGCTCAGACCCGACAACCGACAGCCTGCATTCCACCCAGAGCGGAAGTAAGCCGAACTTCCGCTCTGAGGTCGAATGCAGTGGTTCGTGCCAAGCGCTGTAGGTCGAGTTGAGGGGAAGGCCTTTTGGTACGCACGGCTGGTCCAAAGCAAGTTGTACCTCAGCCTATCTCTTTGTTTTTCTTGAATACTGCGCCATGTGGTTCTCCTCCCCTCGGCTCCATTACGGCTCCGATTGGGCTCGTGGGCGCCTGACGCTTTGCTGGAACATGAAGAAACGGATTGTCGGTTTTCACCTTGACGACGAACAGCACTGGGTTGCTGAACTTGAATGTGGCCACAACCAACATGTCCGCCATAACCCGCCGTGGACGATTCGTCCGTGGGTGATGACAGAGGAAGGCCGCGATAGGGCGCTAGGCCACGAGCTGAACTGCAAGAAGTGCGACGTCGGTGCGCCACCGGACCAGGGTGATCCGCATTGATGCCTCACCTGGCACCGAGCCGAAGTAGTCGGCGCTGAACAACTCACAAGCAATTGATATTGAAGGTTTTTCTGGCGCCGCGAAGCATTGTAAAATGCCAGCATCTGGGAACTGACCCGCTCAAAGCTGGTGTTCTGCCATGGGACTCAAGCCGCCGATGCCGGCATGGAGCGTCCAGATATGACAGTACCCTCCTGATGCTAGGACTGTCCAAAGCCAGCTATCGTTCCCGTCACTAAAGGTGCGGCTATAATCTAATGGCGTGGATCTGGAGCACCCCTACTGCTCCTCGTCCAGGTGGGGAGAGGCCGGGCAATCTCAGATTCCGGCCTCTCCCTGACATTGGCCAAGCTGAAACATGTTTCGGCCGGATGAGTTGGATCTGGGAAGGCTGTTCATGGACTCCAGCCTTTAGCTCCTGAGACGGGCCTCCTTGCCCCCTCCAACCTCCCCGGCAAGGAGGCCTTTCCTTGCCTGGCCCGCGCCAAGTTGTTCTGAGTATGCGCGTCGGCTGCGCCCTGTCAGGAAGGCGGTTCTAATCCCTAGTCGGCACAGGGTTCCATAAACCGCTCGGAACACTTCATGAATTCGCTGAAACACATGCTGAGTATTATGCGAAATTCACATTTGGTTTTGCGCGTACTAATGTTCTGTCCGCTACTCGACAGTTTGGGACTAACTTCGCGGTTTGTTCGTCTTTCCATTCTAACGACTATGCGAAATTAGACAGTGAGAAATTCTCGTGCCGAGTGAAGAGGATTTGGCTCTTGCCCGGCTCACAGACCATAAGGCTGCATCCATACCAAGCGGCCAATACGGTCGCGGCGGCGCGGCGTTCCTCAGAGGTCCGCTCATTGGGGAAAGCCTGCTCACCCTCGATTGTAGAAAGCAGCAATGTTTCCCCGGGAGCCAGATTAGCCAATCTGTCTTGCAGTTCCGCCGCAGTCATGGGCGCATGATCACTGCGATATTCTGAGCTTGTCAAAATAGTTCGTGCAGCTGTTCCACACCGAGGATTATGCGAAATTCGCGTTTCGTTTCGGGCGAGGCGAGATGTTCTGCCCACTGTGAGACATGTTCTTGACCATTTAAGACAGGCTTCCCGCTCTGTTCGTCAAAATGAGCACTATGCGAATTGAGCCCGGCTTTATGTGCGTGCGCGACAGGCCCCTTATTCAGGAATAAAGTGACAGGAGTAGCGTTCCCGACGCTCTGACGAGCGCCGCCAGCCCGTCGTGAGGGAGAGCGGCCTATGTCTCTCAAGCTTGAACTCTTTACAGCCATCTGCCTGATCATATTTGAGCATCCCACCGACGCTCACGACATTTACACGCCTCTGAGGGACAAAGCCGGAAGGAATTGCTGCGATGACGGGGATTGTCGCCCTGCGCCCTACCGAGTGAGGCCAACCGGGGTGCAGATGTTCGTCGAGGGACAGTGGATCTGGGTGCCAGACCACACAGTTCAGTATCGGGCGCTACTTGGTGATACGGGCGAAACGGACGGGGGGCATTGGTGCGGAAGGTTTGAGAACGGGCCTGGCTACGATCTGGGCTATGTCACCTACTGTGCAATCCTTCCGCCGAACCCGACAGCCATTGTTGAACCCACGTTTGCCCTTCGTGAAGGCCGTACTCAGTCTGCTCCCTAATGGCTGCTATCGGAAATCTGGGTCGCGTTCGCGACAAGAAGAGCGCCCCCACCGAGGGGTCCTTGTGGACCTCCGGCTGAGAGCGCCTGAAGCCCCGGCCGAGGGAGACGTGGACCTCACTCAGCCAGGGCGTTTCGCAGGGGTAAGGTTCCCGGCTTGATCGGGCTGATACGCCACGCGCCCGGTGCCGGGATCCTGAAACGCTCAATGTTAAATTTCGGTAGCAGCAGGGGTATTCCATTCTCGGCGTTATGCGAAATCGGGCGGTTCCCGCCAGAACGGCTTCGGCGTGCCTGATCAGGGGATCGTCTTTGCTACCCATGGCAGTCTCGTCACTTCAGGCCGCGCTTCCGGCCGTGCGAACAGACTGGCTGGTCGAACAGCTTGCGGGCCTCCTCAACGGTCCTTTTCGTCTGTTCGACTGGCTGCTTGGCCAGCTTGGGCGAAGCCTGGACAGAGCAGCTATGACTGGTAGGACTGGTTGATGATTTGCGCCGATCACCGTTCAGTTTACTTAGACTCTATCGATGCAACTCAACTACCGCGACTACCTGCCCCGCCTTCTCAGAACAATTGCGGGAAGGTCTGGAGCCGGCACGCCTGAGACTTAAGCTCGAAGTCAGCAATCGCCATTGAATCAGAATCCGCATGCACACGGAATCTCGCTTCCTGACCTTTCGACCGCATAATGAGGAAAGAGCAGACTTTCTTGAGGGGTTCGATGGAGCAATCATATCTGGCTGCTGTCCCCCCGCGGCTGCCGTCAGCTTATTGGCTTTGTGGCCTAGCCTTAGTCAGGGATTTCGTCGCTTTTATCTATCTCGCTGCAGGAGTATCTTGTTGGCAGACGTAAGCACACGCCGGTCATGGCATGAGGCCACATCCTATTCTTCCTGTCGCTTGTGTGGTGCTGCTCGCCATCGGGAGCACGGCCACGGGACAGACAGCATCACGGCCAGCGCACATCGGAATGCTGTGTGCTGCCGTCTGCCCCACAGTTGTGCTGGATGAGCTGCGCCAGCTGGGATGGATTGAGGGCAGCACGATCCTGATCGATCGCAAGCCCGCCGCATCACGACTTGAGCGGTTGCCGCAGTTGGCCAAGGAGCTCGTTCAATCGAAGCCCGATCTCATCATTGCGACCTCCTCGCAACCTGTGCGGGCGGCAAAGGATGCCACGACCGAAATCCCCATCGTGATGCTCTACGTTGCCGATCCGGTGGGGGTCGGCCTCGCCCAGAGCCTCGCGCGTCCCGGGGGGAACCTGACAGGCGTAACCACCCTCGTGCCGGGTGCCCTCATCGCCAAAAGTCTGCAGCTCCTGAAAGAGCTTTTGCCGACCGCGCGGCGGATCGCGGTGCTCATCAACCCAACTAATGAGGTTGTGAACAGGCTCCTCCCGATCGAAGCACCGCCGGCAGCCGCTCAGTTCGGCTTCCAGCTCGATGTGATCGAGGTGCGCGAGATTGAGGAGCTTGCTGCCGCAGTCGCGAGGGCGAAAAAGCAAGGGGCGGATGCCCTCTTGGTCCCTGGCGAGGCGATGTTCCACAGCCCGCCAAACCGACTTCCTGATTTGGCCACTGAGGCGAAGCTACCCGCGCTCTACTTGCCGCGGACGCTCGTTGAGGCGGGAGGGCTCATGTCGTACAGCCCTGACTTTGAGGCCATCGAGAGGCGGGGTGCCCATTACGTCGACCGAATTCTGCGTGGAGCGAATCCCGCGGAGCTTCCGATTGAGCAGCCGACAAGGTATCAACTCGTCATCAATCTGAAGACAGCGAAGGCGCTCGGGCTTGATGTTCCCGCCTCACTTCTCGCCGTCGCTGACGAGATAATCGAATGAGATGCTCGATTTATTGAGTCTGGAACCAAGTGAACGTCCGCTTCCACCCGCCGCGCTGGCTTCGTCTGTCGGTACCAAGCGTTAGAATTCACCCGCTGCCTAGGGGTGACAGCACAGAGCCGCCCCCCCAGGTCTGACAAATCACAAGCGAGAAGCGCCTACCAACCAGCGGCTGGGTCCGGCTCTTGGCACGGGACGTTTTCTCGGTGTCCAGCAGGAGGGATAGGTCCGCGCTCTGATCAGCCGGCATACGCCTGACGAACTCGGTCTGCCCTTCGCCCTGTGGAGCCGGGCGGTCGTGCGGGAGCTGATCGAGCAGCATTGCGGGGTCCGGCTGGCGGTGCGCACTGTCGGCACCTATCTGGCGCGCTGCGGCTTCACGGCCCAGAAGCCGCTCCGACGGGCACCGTTGCAGTAAGGAGAGCATGAGGAAGTTTGGGGCAGCTAAGCTGCGGCCTGTCTGTGGCCCCTGTTATTGTCGTTCATCATGCCGGGGTACCAGTGCTCGAATGTATCACGCAGCGAGCCATCCAGAGCCCTGGCCCGTGTCTGCAGGAGCAGATGAGCCCCGCGGCGGCTCCACTGCATCTGCTGTTTCTTGGCAAAGCGCTTGCTGATCACCGCATTCACCGTCGCCTCAACAAAAGCCGAGGAGATCCGCTCGCCAGACCGATAGCGCTCGCCATAGTTGATCAGGCTGGCCTGGTTACTGGTGATGTAGACCCGAAACTCCCGCATCGCCGTCCGGAACTTGCGCAGATTGGGATAGCGACTGTCGAGAGCTTCCAGATCGAGAAGCAGATCATCGATCGCCTCACTGGCTCGGTAGGTGTTGCCGTGCCAGAGGAACCACTTGATCCGGCGCAAACCATCAATTGCCGCCACTCCGGGGTCCTTGTCATGGTGCACCAGTCCCTGGGCGAACTGGCGC
The DNA here is from genome assembly GCF_025460875.1 of Microvirga yunnanensis. Classification (NCBI taxonomy): domain Bacteria; kingdom Pseudomonadati; phylum Pseudomonadota; class Alphaproteobacteria; order Hyphomicrobiales; family Methylobacteriaceae; genus Microvirga; species Microvirga yunnanensis. The sequence goes on along the minus strand of NZ_JAMXFI010000012.1, from coordinate 65,777 downwards.
AGAACCGTGATCCGCATCGTGATGTGGAACCAGTCAAGCACATGCTCACTGCATGGACTGATCCGCTCAGCGAGGGAGCGGACCTCGTCTCCGCCATCCGTGATAAAGGTCAGATCCTGATCGGCCTGGACGCCCTGTCGGCGGAGGTGATCAATAACGCGGCGCTGCGGCTTGCGGTCATAGCCATGAACAAAGCCGATGTAGCGGGCCTCTCCTTCTTCGGGCATGGATCGGCCGACGACGAGCTCGAAGTTCTTCTTTCTGTCGCGCCAGTCGCGGATGTAGCCGCCGTCCAGGCCGATAACTACCCGGCCATCGGGGACCGGCAGATCCTCCCAATCGCGAGAGTCTGCGCCCTCGGTGAACGAGGCCCGCTGTTCAGCGAGATCGCCCTCTATCCGCTCGGCTGCCCGAAGGACGTGCTGACGGACCGTCGTCGCGTTGACGCCGCTCTCAACAGGCAAGACATCGGCCAGGAGATCGGCGGCTGCCGCATAGGACACGAGCGAAGCCCAGCGGGTCTCGAGGTACAGGCGCTCGGGCGCAACATGGTCGGGAAGCAACTGCGTCAATGGCGAAATCGTTGCCGGACCATTGGCCTGCCGTTCTTTGAGAACGTAGAAGCGTGGGTCTTGAGCTGGACATCGCCGAACAAGGTCCGAAAGGTGACCGGATAGCTGCCCTTGCACCGGAGCTTGCGACCCGTGACCTTGCAGTGGCGGTGGTTCGCGAGCCAGCCATTGACCTGAGCCTCGACGATCCGCTGCTGAGCGGCTGCCAGCAGGGCCTTGCTCTCGGCCAGGGACAAGCCCAGATCCTCGGCTCCCTCGGTGACCTTCGTTAGAGCTGCGATTTCCTCCGTGCCACCTATGGTACCGTCGTCTCCGACGATCTGAAGCATGATCCTGACCTGCATAGGACCTTCCATGGGTTCTCGGGCGAGCCACAGCGCCGTTGTCAGATCACCGTGACCATGGCCTCACCACTGTTGATGCATGAGGTCGAGATACTCGGTGTTCCTTAGCCGCTCGTTGACGTCCTTGCGGGAGAACGGCTTTCCTTGCCAGCTCTGGCGCACTTCAAGGCGCTCGAGAGCCTCCCGGACGCCATCGACCTCCTCGGCATCGATGGAGGTGCCTGTGCTTCGCTTGAGAGCGAGCTGATCCACGAAATTAGCGAGGGCGGCGAAGTCATCACGGGTCTCCGGAGCAGTCCAGGCCTCACACTGGGCCAGAAAGCCGCTCACCCCGCCGCAATCCTCTGGCGGGCAGGATCCATCCCCGTCCAGGCAAATGGGATGGGTCCTCTGGGCGTCAGCCTCGTGCCGGCTCTCAAGTCGCACCTCGTGCTCCCATGGACCATTGAGATCGTACTCATAGCGGAAGCGGGTGCCTGAGCGGAGGCGCAGCTCTGAAAGCGGGATATCCGGAGACCGGGCCGACAGTTCCCGAGAGCCGAACCGCCGGGCCCAGAGCGTGAACTGGAACAGATGGATGCCCTCCCAGCCCATCGCCACCTGGATGACGCCGTGCAGCTCCCGCAGGGTCATGCTGGCTGGCACCTGAACCCGCCGCCAGATCATGGGGCTGATGCCCACCAGCCAAACCTTGAACTGCAGAATCTTCGGAGATTGGGAAGCACCAGGCAAGTCGGGCTCGGATGGGGTGCGCTTTGGCAAGTGAGGATGTCCCGTAGCCTTGTTTCGTCTCGCAGTAGACCGTGTACAGCCGACCCGTTACCAAGCTGCCCCACAACTCCTCATGCTCTCCAACTCCTCACCACCGATCCGGCCGAACGAGCCGGCGTTTCCAAGGCGGTGCCGCACCAGGTCGGCGAAGTGCTTCAGCACCGCGTCCCCGGCCGGATGCCCGAAGCGGTCGTTGATGCCCTTGAACCGGTCGATGTCGACCAGGGCCAGACAGAACGGCTCCGTCGCCATGCCGGCCAGGGCACGGTCCAGCAGGCCGAACATCCGCCGGCGGTTGGCCTGCCCGGTGAGCGGGTCGGTTTCAGCCGCCTGGCGCAGGGTCTTCTCGTTGTGCTTGAGCGCAGTGATGTCGGTGCCCACGATGAGAATCCAGCCGTTGGGGAGAACGGTCTGGTTCATGAAGAACCACCGTCCGTCCATGAGGTCCGTCTCGAACGCCTGATGCGGCCCGGCCTTGCGCCGGCGGGTGTAGAGGTCGGTGATGAAGGCCTCGACGTCGCCGCATTCGATCACGGTCCCGGTCCGACTCTTGAAGCCGTAGCGCAGCAGGTCCGACAGGGTGAACGAGCCCTCCTGGCCGCCAAGAAAGACCTCGCGGTAGACGGCATTGGCGTATTGCAGCCGATCCTGCTCATCGAACAGCCCGACCGCCTGCTGGCTGTTGGCCCACCCTTGCAGCAGTGGAGCCAGCCAATCGCCCTGCCGTGAAGGCGCGAAATCGTCGTCAGGTCGCATGGGCAACTCGGGTGAGGTTCCAGATCTGGTCAAGGGGCATTCCGAACCGGGGATCCCGAATTCCTGCCTATCCCGCATGTTCCGCCACGGCCTGCCCCCGTCAAGCTGTGGATGTTCCGTAGTGGAGCCTCCGGAGCTCCGGCGACATCGGCGACCTGTTCGAGCCGTATGAACGCTTGAACTACCTCAGGGCGGCTGGATATGTGTCGGCCAAATCATCCGATGCTCAAGACGAGGGTTTTCTCGTCCATGTATGCAATACGAGGTGCCACCCGCTCTCGTCTTTCTTGAACACTTGGGTGACATATCCGGCAATCGTCTTGCCGCCCGATTCTGCCTGCCAAGTGCCATAGGCATAGCCGAGGTTCCCATCCGCCTCCGCGCTCTCCACAGTGACTCTGTGCGCTTTTACCCCGCTCTTGATGATACCGCCATAAAGGGTCTGCACACCGTCGTGACCGGTAACCGGATTTCCTCCAGCGGGCATGATGACGGCATCCTTCGTGTAGAATGTCACGATCTTCGAAGCATCGCCCGCGTTGAAGGCAGCATCCCAGTTTGCCGCCCCGGTAGTGACTTGGCTCTTGAAGTCTTGACCGTGAGCCGCGCCAGCCACGAACATCCCGACGGTTATAAAAAGATACCTCACGCAATGTGTCATGACATCCTCCCTTTCTCGGGGGTATCAGCATAGCTAAGTTCAGAAGCCTGTGGCAGGAGCTATTCAAGGCACCTGCGCAACGCCGCCCGTTAGGCGTCCATTTAACCGTCCGATGCCTTAGCGGACTGGGATGCCGTACTGGAGGCCGCCCTTGGTCCACAGCGCGTTCTGACCGCGCTTGATCTTGAGCGGGGAACCCTCGCCGACGTTGCGCTCGAAGCTCTCGCCGTAGTTGCCCACGTGCCTGATGATGCGCACGGCCCAGTCATTCGTCAGGCCGACGGCTTCGCCGAACTTCCCCTCAGTGCCGAGCAGGCGCTTGATCTCCGGATTGTCGGAGGCCTTCATCTGCTCGACATTGGCCTTGGTCACGCCGAGCTCCTCGGCATTGAGCAAGGCGTTGAAAGTCCAGCGCACGATGTCGGCCCACTGATTGTCGCCGTGGCGCACCGCAGGCCCAAGCGGCTCCTTCGAGATGACCTCAGGCAGGATCACGTGATCGTCCGGGTTCGGGAGGGTCAGCCGCATGGCATAGAGGCCAGACACGTCCGTCGTCATCGCATCGCAGCGGCCGGCCTCGTAGGCCTTCTTTGCTTCCGTCGCGTTCGCGAAGCTCACCGGCTGATAGGTCAGGTTGTTGGCGCGGAAGTAATCGGTGAGGTTGAGCTCGGTCGTGGTGCCCTGATCGGTGCAGACCGACTTGCCGTTCAGCTCCTTGGCTGAGGCAAGGCCGAGCGTCTTGCGGACCATGAAGCCCTGACCGTCGAAGTAGTTGATCGCCGGGAACTCGAGACCGAGCTGGGTGTCGCGCGACATGGTCGCGGTCGAGTTGCGGGCCAGGACATCAATCTGCCCGGTCTGGAGCGCCGTGAAGCGGTCCTGGGCCGAGAGGGGGACGAACTGCACCTTGGTCGGATCGTCGAAGATGGCCGCCGCGATGGCGCGGCAGAGGTCCACGTCGAGACCCGACCAGTTGCCCTGCGCATCCGGCGCGCCGAAGCCGGGGGCGCCCCGGTTCGAGCCGCAGGTCAGGACGCCCTTCTGCTTGACGCTGGCCAGCGTCGCCTGGGCCGACGCTCCCGTGGCGGCAAGCCCCGCCATGACGATCGCGAGGGGCGCCGATACCGAAATCCTCATCATGATCTTGCCTCCCTCCATCACGCGTCGCTCCGAGGTCGGCCCGGCTATCCAAGCCCTGCCAGCTCCAAGCCGCGCTCGTAGTGCTCCAGGTCGGCCGCATGCTGAAACCGGGCTGGTAACCGAAGCCACCCGATCGGGCCGCCGACTGCCCGCAACTCCTCCTCGCCGAGACGCTGTTGCAGCGTGGAGCGCATCCGCCGCGCATGCATGGCTGCCTCCTCCAAGCGTCCGGCATAGGCGGCGGCCGCGGCCAGCCAGCCGCGGTTGGTGGTGATCCGGTCCGGCGTCTGCCTCAGCCAGAACAGTGCCTCCTCGTATCGGCGGCCGATGAAGCAGGCCTTGCCGATCTGTTCGGCCGATACCGGCGGAAAGTAAGGGTTGAGCCGGATGGCTTGCTCCGCCTGCCCGATGCCGCGCTCGGGCTCGCCCGCATAGGCGTATTCCAGTCCTGTGTAGCCGAGCGTCTCGACATCGCCGGGGCTGAGCATCATGGCACGATCCAGGTGAAAGTGGGCGCCGGAGAAGTCGCGCCGCATCTGAAGCAGCATGCCGAGCAGCCAATGGCCCTGAGGATCCAGGGGATCGAGGGCAATCGCCTGCTGGGCATGGCTGATGGCCCGCTCCCGCCGGCGGTCCTCCTCCCCCGGCGTGATCCCGCCGGTCGAGACGTAGCACACGGCGAGGCCGCAATGGGCGGCCGCCGAGGTCGGGTCCTGTTCGAGTGCGCGGCTGAAGTGTTCGAGGGCCCTGGCATGGGAGGCGTGGGCGATCGAGCGCTGGTGCTCGCGGCCGCGCAGGCAGTGCTCATACGCGCTCAAGGACTGGATCTCCCGGTGGCGGATCCGCTCCAGTTCGGCCTGCTCAACCTGCACCGGGACGGAGGCCACGGTGGCCAGGGCCGCTTCCTCCTGGAACGAGGGTAGCTCCTCCCAGTCACCCTGGTAGTGCTCGCCCCAGAGTTGCCGCTGCGAGGTGTTGTCGACAAGACGAGCCGTCACGCTCAATCGGTTGCCGGTGCGGCGGACACTGCCCTCGACTGTGTAGCGTGCCCCGAGCTGGCGCAGCCTGGCCTCGGGATCGGGATCGCGCCCGAGTGCGAAGGACGTTTGCCGGGCCAGTACACCGAGCCGGCGAAAGCGCGCCAGATCGGCGATGACATCCTCGGTGAGGGCGGCCGGCAGGCTGACCAGCGTCTGGTCCTCGGAGAGATCCCGGAAGGGCAACACGGCCACGAGGGGCTTGCCGTCTGAGGGTACGTCGCTGCGGCCCAGAACCCAGGCGGCATTGAACGGCTCTTGGACGCGCCTGCCACGCACCTGAGCCGCGGCCTGGGCGAGTTGCTCGACCTCGGCACCCGGCAGGATCTGGAGGTCACGCTCGAGGCGGGCGCGGAACGCGCCGTAGTGCCCGGCCGCGAGAGCACCCTCGCCCTGCGTCAGATGCATCCGCATGAGAGCCGCATGCATACGCTCGCAATAGGGATCGATCCCGAGGTAGCGCTGGGCACAGGCCTTGGCTTCCGTCACCTCGCCGCGCCACAGTCGGAGTGAGAACAGGTTCCAGAAGGCGGACCGGGCCAGGTCGCGCAGGCGCTCCCGCTCGGGCAGGAGCCAGTCCTCGTATTCGGCGCTGAGATCGGCCACATCCGACAAGAGGTCGCCGCGGTACAGATCGCAGGCCGCGATGAGGGCATCGAGTGTGCCTTCCGCCGCGAGCGCCTCGAAGCGCACCACATCGACGGCCACGTGATCCGGGTCGAGCCAGACCGACCGGTTGTCACTGCGGAGCGGCCCCTCACTCCCGCCATGGAGCTTTCTGAGCTGGTGCAGGACGAAGCGAAGGTTGCCCTGGGCATGCGGTGGGTCAGAATCTGGCCACAGCAACCCCTGGAGGGTGTCGCGCCGATGCCTCGTGCCGGGGCGGAATGCCAAGCGCGCAAGGAGCTGAGGACCCTTCTCGCCCACGAGTTCGATGGGTCCGCGGTCGGGATGCCGCAGGCGAAGCCCGCCGAGCAGTGCGATCTCGAGTTCCGTCATGGAGGCCTCGGACGCTGTCGCAGCAGGAGCAGTCTAGCACCGCGCCAGGATCCGCGAAACGCCTAGAGTCCCCGCCTCACGCCTGTCTAACGCTCCGGCGGCCCAACTCCCGCAACACCGCACGCGGGAGAATCGGCCCATGAGGAAAGCTCGCTCGCTCCATGCCCACGACGATACGGCCGGCAGCGTTTGGGACACCCTTCGTCTCGCCCGTATGATCGCACTGGTCGCCTGCGGCCTCGCAAATCTGTTGGCCGCCATTGGTCCTGCGCCGGCCCGTGCGGGCGGGTCCGGCGGGTGCCTTGAGGGCGACTGGATCGCCGAGGCAAGAGCCTTTGTGGCGGAGGAGACGGGCATCCAGGCCCCAGAGACCTGCGTGCGCCTGGCCAGGAAGGAGCATCTGGACGAGCTCGTATTCCCGGTGGCCCTCGGGCAGTCTCACGGCGAGGCCGTGGCTGCGGTCTACGTCCCGGCCACGCGGGAGATCCTGCTCGCCGACGATCTCGATCCCGGTACCCCGCTCGCGCGCAGCTATCTCGTCCACGAGCTGGTGCATGCGCAGCAGTTCGCGACCCGCGCACACGAGCGCGCCTCATGGCCGGGAGTGCTGGAGACGGACGCCTACAGCGTCCAGGCTCTCTATCTCCGCACCTGGGGCCTGCGGGAGGAGGCATTCCTTCTCCAAGCTCTCGGCATGCTCCAGGGCGCCTGCGGCTATTCGGACTGACGTTTCATCGAGTACCGCCTGGGCGGCGTATGCCGGGTGCTCCAATCTCGTTTCAACAGCTAGGGCTTGAGATGTTGAGCGAAGAAGTCCCTCGCCTGAGCCGCCGCCATCTCGGCATGTTGCGGTTCGGCCCTGAGCCAGTCCGCGAAGGCGATCTTGTCAGGCATGGGTGAGTTGGGCTCGAAGTTCTTGAACAGGGTGGGGGCCACCCTCTCTTCGGCGGGCGCTCCCCCTGCGGATTGCTGTGCGGTGACCCGAGGGCATCTGTCAGCGGCATCAGGAGCAGAGATCCCATTGATGACGAGGGTTGGAGCTGCCATGCGGGATTTCATGCCGCACAGTGGGGAATAGACGAAGGCCACCGCAGCCTTGAACTGCTCAGGCCCAACGATGAAGGCCGTGGTGTCCGCAGGTGCCGGAATCCGCCAGACATCGCCCGTCTGGAAGCCCAGGAGGCTGATGCGCTGCGGGTCCGCCCAGGGTTGCTTAGCGACGTACGCGAGAGCCCCATAAGGCATCGGCAACACGAGCGGCGTCAAAGGTCGGGTCGGCGCAGGTGTCCTTGGTGCCGCGGGAGTCGTAGCTGTCCACCAGCACCACCGCATAGCCCCAGGACGTAAGGCGCTTGGTCCAGTTAGGATCCTCGTCCCCAAACCCTGCCCCTGTGGGCGGGGAGCAACAGGCTGATGAGACAGCAGCGATGAAGGCCAGGCGCACAGCCATGGAACGCTTCCTGCGCTGGATCGGGTATCGAGAGGCCGCCGGAGGGGCTGAATCGATCGTCGGCCCAATGTACTCTTGTTCCAAGGTCCCTGTGATTCGGCCATTGCGCGGCGCGTTGGCCACATATCCAGGTGCTCGTCACCTCAGGGCGAGTGCGGCTGCTGAAGGATGGGCTGCCGACGACGGCGCGCTTCATGCCCAAGCCTTGGCGGGCTCTGGATGTCCTGGTGGCCGTAGAGAAGGCGGCCCATGGCGCCGGGAGGCCTACCACGCATAAGTGACCTGCACGCCGTCCGGCCTGCGACCACCGGGGATCAGGGCAATCCCTTAGTTTCGGCACCGGTTCGATGAGCGTATCCCCCAGGGGCAACGGCGGGCCTTACGCATGCCGGACCGGTCCGTCGGCGCCTTTTCCCCGCGATGCTGCATCCCAGGAGGTCATCCCATGACGGACACATTGAGCGACACGACCATTCATCTCGTGAAGGCCACCGTGCCCGCGCTCCAGGAGCACGGCCTAGCGATCACCAGGCGCATGTACGACCGCATGTTCCTCAACGAGGAGATCCGCGACCTCTTCAACCAGTCGCACCACGGCGAGACCGGATCGCAGCCCAAGGCACTCGCGAGCGCCGTGCTGGCCTACGCCCAGAACATCGACAACCTCGGTGCGTTGGCGCCGGCCGTGGAGCGGATCGCCCAAAAGCATGTCGGGCTCAACATCCTGCCCGAGCACTACCCTTACGTGGCCGAAGCGCTGCTCGGCGCGATCAAGGACGTGCTCGGGGACGCCGCCACCGACGAGATCCTGTCCGCCTGGGGTGAGGCCTACTGGTTCCTGGCGCACGTGCTGATCGGGCGCGAGAAGGCGATCTACACCAGCCTCGCCACCGCACCGGGCGGCTGGAACGGCTGGCGCAACTTCCGGATCGAGAGCAAGCAGCGCGAGAGCGAGATTATCACCTCCTTCGTGCTGCGGCCCGAGGATGGCCAGCCTGTGCTGCGCCATAAGCCCGGTCAGTACCTGACCTTCTGGATTGAGGTGCCGGGCCAACATCCGCTCAAGCGCAACTACAGCATCTCCAGCGCCCCGAACGGCGAGACCTATCGCATCTCGGTCAAGCGGGAGCCACAGGGCATCGCGTCCACTTGGTTGCATGACCAGACTGAAGTCGGGACCATGCTCAAGGTGGCACCGCCCGCGGGCGAGTTCTTCCTCAACGAGGAGTCGCCGCGACCGGTCGTGCTGCTGAGCGGCGGGGTCGGGCTAACCCCGATGATAAGCATGATGGAGACCATTGCAGCCAAGTATCCCAACAAGGCTGTCCATTACGTGCATGGCACGCTGAACGGCTCGACCCATGCCATGAAGGACCGCGTCCGCTCCCTGGCTCAAGCCTACCCGAACATCAAGGCCACCACCTTCTATGTTGAGCCGCGTCCGGATGACCGCCAGGGCGAGAGCTTCGACCACGTCGGCCTGATCACCATCGATTGGCTTCGGGCCAACACACCCTTGGATGAGGCAGGCTACTACCTGTGCGGCCCGCGGCCGTTCCTGCGGGCGTTCGTCGGCGGCCTAGCGCTGGCCGGGGTCCGGTCAAACCGCATCCACTATGAGTTCTTTGGGCCCGCCGACGAGATCCTCGCGGCCGCCTGAGCAGGTGTGGGCGCGGCCGAGTGCGTACAGGCACGGCTGGCCGCGCGGTCACCTGAAACCCTCCTGCCGACCAGGGTGGTGTGCAGGCCTGAAGTTCCTGAAGGTGACTGAGTAGTGCAGGCTTTCCACAGCCGGGATGCTGTGCTCCCATTCCAGGCTAGGGCTCGCGCTATGCTGCGCGAGACCATCGATCTCTTGGGCTGGTATCCGGCTTTGCGTGGGAAGGAGGGCCGGGAACCCATCGAGCAGGATGTGGAGTAGCACTGGCACCTGGTGAGGGACGACGCCAGAAAAAGCTTGGAGCAGCGCCGGAAGAGTTCATGAGCCTTGCAGAACTTTGATACAGGCGGCGCTGTTCCGGGAACCTGGGCCATGAGTAAACCAAAGGAGAACTTTGAAGCGCCTGCTCGACTCGCTATTCTAAGCCTGCGGCCTCGCATGGCTTAGTCCGTAGGACTGCCCCAATCGCGAGGCCTCATCGCCCAGCCCATTTGGGGACTGCCCGGCCGCGCCAGCGTCCCCGTTCGGCTGGAGGGGATCATCATGGGCTTGGTTGGAGGCTGTAGGCCATGCCGAAGCATCCCCATCGTGACCAAGCGGCAGAGTACCGCCGCCAGGCGCAGGAGATCCGGACCATGGTCCAGAAGCTCTCGATCGACGAGGCCCGCGAGCAGCTTCTCGAGACAGTCGAGCGTCTTGAGAAGCTGGCGGAGGAAGAGGAGAAAGGCTCAGGCCAACAACTCGCGGCTGGAGCGTCGACCAGAGGCATAGTTTCAGGAGCCGGTCCGTATAGCCGCTGCCTCAACCGCGCAATTTCAAGCAGCGGGCTGCTATCTTCTGGCAACCGCTGATGGAATAATGTTGGTTGTATGCTCAGCAACGGTGTACAATAGGGAGTTGTCGGCTAGAGATGCGCGTGCTCCAGCCGGCAAGGCTTAGGAGCTTCCTATGCCCCGTTTCTATGACACCTGCGCAGGACCGATTGAGGGTCTCTATCTGCCTCCTATCGCTTGGGAGGTGCTGCGGAGGGAGAATATCCAGACCCTTGATCAGCTCAGGGCAAATGCACACCGACTTGAGCAGCTCGATGGCATTGAGGCTGACATGGCGCAACAAATCAGACTAACGCTTGCCTATGTCGAGCCCTTCGAAGATCGCACAACGCTGTATGACGCGTGGACCTCATAAGCGCGATCTGCATTGTGGCTCACGATTTCGGCCATAAAGACTGTAGCTCCTCAGTGATGTCGGGATGTCTGGCACGGCTGCGTTCTGCGCTCTTGTGGCTGCCCAATAGTCCCTCCAGGCCTGCCGTCTCTGCTCCGGAGCCGCTACCCGGCTGGATCGGCCGCCATTCCCGTTGCCATTGCTCTCTCCCACAGCGCACCGCTGCCATCCAGCGCGCTTGGCATAGGTGCGGTAGAACTCCTCCTCCGGTTGATGCGAGCGCTGGTCCGGCGTCTCGCCTCCACAGGACCAGCGCTGAGCAGCGCGACAGGGGGGAGAGTAACGCGCTGCATCCTTATGAGAGCGTGATCTTCGCGTCTGCTGGGTCGAGGCCGTCGAGCCAAGCCTTCAGAGATCTTGTTGTTTCTGTGCATGCGCCGCCGCTTTCCGGTTGAGGTCGTCCTTCGGTGCGTGCGCTGATGTTGCAAGTATGAGACCAGCTATCGGAATCTCGTTGATATGATGCAGGGGCGTGGGGTCGAGGTTGACCCATCCCCAATCTTCGCCGGGTAGAGCGCGAGGCACGTTGGGGCTGACGGGCTGCCAGCCTTGGAGTCATGTCAAAGCAAGCATCGCCCAAGCAGGGACGATCATCAGGCCGCACAGCCAGCGGGAGAGTGGTGGCCTAGGCGTCGAGGCGTTGCAGGGCAGCTTTGTCCTTCAGCATAATGGACCGGCGGTGGGCTGGCATCGCAATGACCCCCTGCCGCTCAAGTTGTGTGAGCGTGCGTGACACGGTTTCAATCGTCAGGCCCAAATAGTCAGCGACATCAATCCTAGCCATGGGAAGTTCGATATGCCTGTGGTCGATCTCTCGCTCGGCCAAGTCGAGTAGGAACGCGGCGATCTTCTCCTGGGCGCTCTTGCGCCCGAGAAGCAGCATGTGCGCCTGGGCACGTTCAAGGGCGCGCATCAAGGCTGTCATGAGTTGCTCAGACAACGTCTCTCCACCTGACAGGACGTCAAGGCCGCGCCGCCGATAGGCGATCACTTTGCAGTCCCCGAGGGCTTCGGCAGTGAACCGGTGCTCCTGACCGACTTCAATGCCGAAGAAATCACCAAGCAGATGGAAGGCCGCGATTTGGCGACGTCCGTCGTTGAGAAGCTTGCAGGTTCGCACGCCGCCGGAAACGACCTTGTACACGAAGGCGGCGTTGTCCCCTTCCATGAAGATTTCCTCATCCTTCGTGAAGGTACGGACTGTTCCAAGCGTGGGGGATTCTCGCTCCGGGCGGAGCAGAGGCGAAACCGGGGAGAGGGCAGGAGCCAGGGCAGGTGCGGGAATGTCGTTTCTAAAGGCGGTCTGCATGGAACCACTCGTCCTCGGTGTCTGATATGGGCTTATCAGTACGGCTGTCGTGGGTTTCCTGGAAATTCAGATCGTCTCCTTAAGGTGTTCTACGGAGTTCGGCTTCGAGTGCGCGATGGATCATACCGGGGTTGCCAGCGCGCTCCGGATGCCGTTGAGCAGAGACTCGTCTTCGAGGGGCTTCTCCAGGATCTGCCGAAACCCGGCCTGCCGGGCGAGCTCGCGCAGCCAGGGAGTCGCCTTGGATGTGATCAGGATGGCAGGCAGCGCAACATCGCGTCGCCGCAGCCGTCTCATGAGCTCGATCCCGTCAAAGTCGGGCATGTGGTAATCGATGACAAGGCAGCCTCGGGACGGCATGTCCCTGTCCGCGAGAAGCCGGCCGCCATCTTCGTAGAGGCGGACACTCAAGCCTTCAAGCTCAAGCGCGAACTTCAATGACTGCCGGACGGCCGTATCGTCCTCGACGACAAGGACCGGACCTGAGGCGGTGGGCATGACAGGATCCTGATCTGGGTGCCCACCGGTATAACCCGGTTGGTTGGCCTAGGACTTGATATCGGTCAACTGTCGGCCAAAACCCTATTCAGGAACTGTCCGTACGGGCGCGGCTCAAGCTGCTCGGTTTCCGATCATGAGCGTCAGGCGAACGAGTTCGGACAAACTACCGGCCTGCATCTTGGCCATGACGTTTGCCCGATAGATCTCGACCGTACGGGGGCTGATGCTGAGGTCGTAGGCAATGATCTTGTTGGATTTACCGGCCACGAGCCCCTCCAGCACTTGGCGCTCGCGCTCTGTAAGGGCGTTCGCGCGGGCCGCCACCTCGGTCATCTGAGCCTCTTGGTAGGCGCGCTGCTCGTGACGGGACAGCGCGGCGCGGACGGCGGTTAGAAAGAGGTCGTCGTCGAACGGTTTCTCGATGAAGTCGACGGCTCCTTCCTTCATGGCCTCCACCGCCATGGGCACATCGGCGTGCCCTGTCATCACGATCACCGGGAGGGTCAGGCCACGTGAATTGAGGCGCCGCAGCAGCTCGATGCCATCGATGCCCGGCATGCGCACATCGGTGACGATGCAACCGGCCACCGTGTCCCCCAGGGTATCTAGGAAGGCGGAGGCCGAATCGTGCAGGCGCACATGCAGGCCGTCCGACGCCAGGAGGAAGGAGAGAGACTGGCGTACGGCGACGTCGTCGTCGATCACATGCACGACTGGCTCATTCTGCATTCGCCAACTCCTCCTCATCAAAACCGCGCAGGGTGAACCGGAACGTTGTTCCTTGCCCTGGCTCGGACACCACTGAAATCTTGCCACCGTGCGCCTCGACGATCGTGCGGCAAATGGACAAACCCACTCCCATCCCATGCTTCTTGGTCGTCATGAATGGTTGGAAGAGCTGCGCGGCGACCTCTGGTGCGATGCCCGTGCCGGTGTCCTCGACCGAGATCGCAATCAAGCCGTCCTGGGGCAGGCTGCCCGTCGCGATGGTGAGTTCCCGGCGTGTGGCATCCTGCATGGCTTCGATGGCGTTCCGGATCAGGTTGAGAAGGACCTGCTGGATCTGGATGCGGTCCGCAAGGACGAGCTGCGCATCAGGGTCGAGACGGTAGGCGACACGGACACCCTTCTCCTTGGCGCCCACCAAGGCCAAGGCACTTGCCTCTTCAATCAGCTTTGGCAGACTTTCGATGTGCCGCTCGCTCTCACCGCGGGCTACGAACTCGCGCAGGTGCCGGATCACCTGCCCGGCTCGCAAAGCCTGGTCGGCCGCCTGGTTGACGGCGTCGCGTAGCATGGGCACCTGGTCGCCATCCATGCGCTGCAGGATCCGGCGGCAGCCTTTCAGGTAGTTCGCGATGGCCGTGAGCGGCTGATTGATCTCGTGCGCGAGGGTGGAGGCCATCTCGCCGAGCGCCGTGAACCGCGACATGTGCACGATCTCGGATTGCAGCTCCTGCAGCCGGGTTTCCGTCTGCTGGCGCTCGGTGAGATCGCGGATGAAGCCCGTGAAGTAGCGGACGCCTCCGGAGCGCACCTCGCCGACGGAAAGCTCCATCGGAAAGGTCGAGCCGTCCCTGCGCAGGCCGACCACGACCCGTCCGATGCCGATGATCCGGCGCTGCCCGGTCGTGCGGTAGCGGTGCATGTAGCCGTCGTGCTGGGTGCGGTAGGGCTCCGGCATCAGCACGTTGACGTTCTGCCCGATGACCTCGCCGGGCTCGTAGCCGAACAGACGCACGGCCGCGGTGCTGAAGGACTGGATCACGGCCTGCTCGTCGATGACGACCATGGCGTCGGGCACGGTCTCCAGGATCAAGCGCAGGTGAGCCTCCCGGGACCTGAGCGCCTCCTCGGCGGCAACCCGCTCGGTGATGTCCCGCACCACCCTGGCATAGCCCACCATCGTACCAGCCTCGTCCCACAGCGGGGTCACCGTGACATGCGCGACATAGCGCGAGCCGTCCTTGCGCAGGCGCAGTCCCTCCTCGCGGTAGCGGCCCGTCTCCCGGGCAAGGGCCAGCACCCTTGCGGGCTTGCCGTCCGCCACCTCCTCCGGGAGGAACAACATCGAGAAATGCCGCCCCAGGACCTCGTCCTCGTGCCAGCCGGCGATCTGCTCGGCCCCGGCGTTCCAGCCCGTGATCCACCCGTCCGGGTCAAGGACGACGAGGGCGATGTCGCCGATGGCATCGATCAGGAGGTCGGGGGGCACCGGGGGTGCGAACCGACGCCCGCCGACTCTGGCAGTGTGCTGCAAGACTGGCTCCAGGGGTTATGGCAACAGCCGTTATATAGATCGGCTGCCAGCCCGTCCTACCCGCCAAGGCCTCCCGCGTCACTCCGCCGATGGTGGCATCCCCGCTGGCGCAGCAGCTGTGGGGCCGTCCGCACGCCGGCGGAGCCGCACGATCACATCGACCCGCTCGATCTCATAGCCTTCGGGTGCCGCGGGCAATTCGGCCACAGGCATTGGGCCGCCCGGGACATCCACCAGCTCCTCCTCCCCCTCGACCAGAAAGTGATGGTGATCCGACAGGTCGGTGTCGAAATAGGACTTGCGGCCCTCGGCCGCGATCTGCCGCACGAGCCCTGCCTCCGTGAACTGCTTCAGGGTGTTGTAGACCGTTGCCAGGGAGACCGGCACCCGCACTCTCTGGGCCTCCTCGAATAGCGTGTCGGCCGTTACATGCCGGTCGCCTCGGCCGAAAAGGAGCCACCCCAGGCAGATGCGCTGCCGGGTTGGGCGCAGGCCCGCCCTGCGGAGTCGGTCCCGCACCTGCGCCAAGGGGCAGCCGGGACGGGGATGGGCCGCCGTGCGGAAGTCCGGTCCTGCCTCAACCATGGCTTTCATCCTTTCCGAGGCCGCCGACGTGCCTCTGGGCATAGAGCCGATCCCCATCCGTTCGACGGGATTGAACCGCGTCCTCGGAAGTCGATATGGCCTTCCTCGACTGAACGATCGCCCTGCGGGACGTCCCGCATGCTCCGGCCGATCCGAAGCAGGTTTAGCTCTGCCTTCGTGCGGCGCCTCTGACGGTGGAGCGCGGTCGCCATGTCTCAAGCTTCTGGGGCTCATTGGAGTTGGCCTGCCGGGTCATCGGGCAGTCCGCCTCACAGTTGACCGTGCAGGCGTGCTTTCGGGCCAGCTCCTGGTCCAAGATCGAGCGTATGGTGTTGGCGCAGCGCCCGCACTGTGGGCCGCAACCGAGATTGCGGTAGACCTGGGCGGGGGTGCGGGGGCAGTCCGGACCAGGGCCAAGGCAAGAACGTACCTCGCCGTCCGAGAAGACGTTGCACGAGCAGACGATCATCGAAGCCCCTTGGGTTAGAATGTTTCTAAAGATGCCTTGCTATCTAGGACTTTGCCCAATCTGCCTTGTCCTCGCCACTCCGGGAAATCCCGGAGGCGGCGGTAGTGCGACCGGTCGCCCGCCTGAGTGCAAGAGATCCTTCGACCCACGAGATGGTCACTCCCTATAGGGTACGCAGAGGCTCTCGCCACCCCGCCTGCGGTTAACAGGTTTGCGCCGTGAGCAGCGATGACCTCCTCTTGGATGGCGGCCCTCTTCTAGCCCAGGATCGGCTGCCACTCTGTGTGTGGCGCCCAGTGTATGCGTGCCGACCGGATCTCGTCGGCTTCCTCCTGCTGGACACGGCTAGTCATACGTATGGAGAGTGAGGCAGCCGGCAGGGGCTGCCCAGAGCGTGGGTAAGCCTTAATTTATTTGATCTAGCGCAAAGACAAGGCGGCTACTTGCGGATACCGTGGATGATTCTCTCCTCACGCTAAGTATCACCAAAGTATAACGATGCCGAGCCAAATCATTTATAGTAGATGGAACCTGCGCTGGTTAGATTAGTTGAGCAAGAATGGTCCTGTTCGTGGGTAAATGTGAGAGATGCAGCCAGAGGTCTTCAGCCCGGGTCAAAAAAGGCGTGAGACGGTTACCTTTCTGATTCTCGCTGTTTTGATATGGCCCTTCATTGCTGTCGGGGTTGTCGCCGGGTGGGGGTTCCTGGTCTGGATGTACTACCTATTCACAGGCCCCCCGGGGCCGGTGTGACGGACAGCCTCCATGACTGACATACCAGATCCCGGCCGTCGTCGTTTTCTGCTCGGCAAGTTCACCGCAGCCGCCCAGGCCCCGCAAACTCCCAGCGCTACCATCGGCCCATCCTGTCTGGCCTTCCAGGGGGTTACGTGCATGAGCTGTCGGGACGTCTGCGCATCGGGAGCCGTCCGGTTGGAGCTTGTCATCGGTGGCGCCCGTCCCAGGATCGATGCTGAAACCTGCACTGGCTGTGGCGACTGCTCCCAAGCTTGCCCCGCCGATGCCATCCAAATGTCCGAGGCCGAGGAGGTTGCATGAGCCGCGAGTGCCACATCTCCAGTCTGGTGGTTCACGGCCTTCCCGACTGCATGTCGTCGATTGCGCAGTCTATCGGCTCACTTGACGGAGCCGAGATTCACGGTGGGCAGGACACCGGCAAGTTGATCGTCACCCTCGAAACGGACACTGAGAGCCAGGTCGTCGAGCGCATCAACGCCATCCAGCTTCTCGACGGCGTTCTCGCCGCTACCCTCGTCTTCCACCATTTCGAACCTGTTCAAGAGCGGGAGTAAGCCCATGGACCTCACGCGCCGCACCCTCCTCAAAACACAAGCGGCCGCGGCTGCCGCGGCTGCCGCGAATGTGACGCTTCCTGCGAGCGCGCAGAACATTCTCACCGGCGAAGACCTCAAGCTTCAATGGTCGAAGGCGCCCTGCCGCTTCTGCGGGACGGGTTGCGGCGTGATGGTCGGAGTGAAGGACGGCAAGGTCGTGGCCACCCATGGCGACATGCAGGCCGAGGTCAACCGCGGCCTCAACTGCGTCAAGGGCTACTTCCTGTCCAAGATCATGTATGGCAACGACCGCCTCACGCAGCCGCTGATGCGTATGAAGAATGGACAGTTCGCGAAGGATGGCGAGTTCCAACCAGTTTCCTGGGACCAGGCCTTCGACGAGATGGCCCGGCAGTTCAAGCGCGTGCTCAAGGAGAAGGGACCGGAGGCCGTGGGCATGTTCGGCTCGGGGCAATGGACCATCTGGGAAGGGTACGCGGCCTCCAAGCTGATGCGCGCCGGCTTCCGGACCAACAACCTCGACCCCAATGCCCGCCACTGCATGGCGTCCGCCGCGGTTACCTTCATCCGCACCTTCGGCATGGACGAGCCGATGGGCTGCTACGACGATTTCGAGAATGCCGACGCCTTCGTGCTCTGGGGCTCGAACATGGCCGAGATGCACCCGATCCTCTGGACGCGGGTGACCGACCGCCGCCTGAGCCATCCGCATGTCAAGATCATGACGCTCTCGACCTACGAGCACCGCACGACGGACCTGTCCGACATGGCCTTGATCTTCAAGCCGAACTCGGACCTCGCGATCATGAACTACATCGCGAACTACATCATCCAGACCGGCGCGGTGAACAAGGAGTTCGTCGAGAAACACTGCAACTTCCGGCTGGCGAACACCGACATCGGCTACGGCCTGCGGTCGGACCACGTGCTAGAGCAGCGGGCACAGCACGCCAACGATGCCCAGGTGTCGAGTGCAGCGAGCTTCGAGGACTATGCGAAGCTCATGAGCCAGTACACGGTCGAGAAGGCCTCGGAGCTGTCAGGCCTCCCGAAGGAACGGCTGGAGGCCCTCGCGAAGCTCTATGCCGATCCGAAGGTCAAGGTGATGTCGCTCTGGACCATGGGCTTTAACCAGCACGTCCGCGGCGTCTGGGCCAACCACATGGTCTACAACCTGCATCTGCTGACAGGAAAGATCTCGGAGCCCGGGAACTCGCCCTTCTCGCTCACGGGGCAGCCGTCAGCCTGCGGCACGGCGCGCGAGGTTGGCACCTTCAGCCACCGCCTGCCGGCCGACATGCAAGTCAACAATCCCGAGCATCGCAAACACGCCGAGGAGATCTGGAAGCTGCCGCACAGTCTCCTGCCGGAGAAGGTCGGCTATCATGCGGTGCAGCAGGATCGGATGCTCAAGGACGGCAAGCTCAACGCTTACTGGATCATGTGCAACAACAACCTCCAGACGGCGCCGAACACCAACAACGAGACCTATCCGGGCTATCGCAATCCAGCCAACTTTGTCGTCGTCTCGGATGCCTATCCGACCGTGACCGCGATGGCCGCTGACCTGATCCTGCCGGCCGCCATGTGGGTGGAAAAGGAGGGGGCCTACGGCAATGCGGAGCGGCGCACCCATTTCTGGCACCAACTCGTCAACGCCCCTGGCGAGGCCCGCTCCGACCTGTGGCAACTGATGGAATTTTCGAAGCGGTTCACCACCGACGAGGTCTGGCCGGCCGCGATCCTCGACGCGCACCCGGAGTACAAAGGCAAGAGCCTCTTTGATGTGCTCTACGCCAACGGCGAGGTGGACAAGTTTCCGCTAACCGGGACTGACCCGGCCTACGAGAACCGTGAGGCGAAGGCCTTCGGCTTCTATGTCCAGAAAGGCCTGTTCGAGGAATACGCCAGTTTTGGCCGCGGCCACGGGCACGATCTCGCACCGTTCGATACGTATCACCAGGTGAGGGGGTTGCGCTGGCCGGTCGTCAATGGCCAGGAGACGCGTTGGCGCTATCGCGAGGGTTACGACCCCTACGTGGAGAAGGGAGCTGGTCTCCAATTCTACGGCAACCCCGACAAGAAGGCCAACATCATGGGGGCACCCTATGAACCGCCCGCCGAGTCGCCTGACGGGGAATACGATCTTTGGCTCGTGACGGGCCGCGTGCTTGAGCACTGGCACTCCGGTTCCATGACCCTGCGCGTGCCTGAACTCTACAAGGCATTCTCGGGCGCGGTGCTGTTCATGCATCCGGACGACGCTGCCAAGCGCCACCTGCGGCGTGGGCAGGAGGTGCGGATCGTCTCCCGGCGCGGCGAGATCCGCAGCCGGGTCGAGACCCGCGGGCGCAATAAGGTGCCACCCGGACTCGTCTTCGTGCCATTCTTCGATGCGAGCCAGCTGATCAACAAGGTCACGCTTGATGCGACCGATCCGATCTCCAAGCAGACGGACTTCAAGAAATGCGCGGTCAAGGTCATCGCAGCCGCCACTGCCGATGCGGGAGATGTGCAATGAGGCGCAGCGTTTTCCTGATCCTGGCGGGTCTCGGGCCTTGTCTGGTGGCTGGGACGATCCTTGCGCAGGATGCGCCACGCCTTCGCGGCCCCGAGCCATTTACCAAGGAGACCCCGGCGCCGCCGATGCAGCGGCAGGTTACCGACGACGTGCGCGTGCGCCGCAACTATCCCGATCAGCCTCCGGTGATCCCGCATTCCATTGAAGGCTATGCGATGGATCTGAACGCGAACAAGTGCATGGCGTGCCACGCCCGCAAGTTCACGGACCAGAGCCAAGCCCCGATGATCAGCGTGACGCACTATCAGGACCGCGATGGCAACACCCTCGGCGGCTTGGCGCCGCGGCGCTACGTATGCGTCTCCTGCCACGTGCCGCAGACGACCGCAAAGCCCCTGGTGGACAATGTTTTCACCGACATGGACGCCCTTGCCGAGCCGGAGCGTCAGCCTGAGCGGGGGCGGCACTGATGGCCGCCGGGATCACACGCGCGTGGGGCTGGTTCCGTGGCAACCGCTGGGTCCAAACGGCCCTGAGCCCGCCGGGCTATCTCAGCCTCGCCTTCCTGACCCTTGGAGGCTTTCTGGCTGGCGTCATCTTCTGGGGCGGGTTCAACACGGCACTGGAGGTCACGAACACAGAGAAGTTCTGCACTGGCTGCCATGAGATGCAGGCCAATGTCTTCGAGGAGCTGAAGGGCACTGTCCACTTCACGAACCGGTCTGGCGTGCGGGCCACGTGCCCCGACTGCCACGTCCCGCACAACTGGACGAACAAGATCGCCCGCAAGATGCAGGCCTCCAAGGAAGTCTGGGGCCACATCTTCGGCTCCATCGACACGCGGGACAAGTTCCTGGCCATGCGCAAGCATCTGGCTGAGCGGGAGTGGGAACGGATGAAGGCGAACGACTCGCTCGAATGCCGCAACTGCCATAGCTCGGACTCGATGGACCTGACGAAGCAGAACCCGCGCGCAGCGTCGGCTCACGAGCGCTTCCTGTTCTCGGGAGAGAAAACCTGCATCGACTGCCACAAGGGCATCGCGCATCGCTTGCCCGACATGTCGGGCGTTCCAGGATGGCAGTGAGCACATGAACGTTTTCAGACCTCTCATGCTGGCCTTTGTGCTCGGAGCCGCGTTCTCCGGAGCCATCCCATCCGTCTCGGCGCAGGGGCAGGGGGCATCCGGAACCACCGCCCAGCCCCGTCCCATCGAGCCGGACGAGTTCCTCCGCTTGGCTTACAGCTCGGCCACGCTCCAGGGACAGATCGCCAAGTTGGCCGCCAGCCGGGACACGAGGCCGGAGGTCAAAGGCTACGCCGCTGCGGCCGTCGATTTCCGCACGAGCCTCTTGCAGCGGATCGAGGCCTTTGCGCGGGAGCGGAACATGCCACTTCCCTCCGTCAA
This sequence comes from Microvirga yunnanensis, assembly GCF_025460875.1. NCBI lineage: Bacteria > Pseudomonadati > Pseudomonadota > Alphaproteobacteria > Hyphomicrobiales > Methylobacteriaceae > Microvirga > Microvirga yunnanensis. The sequence goes on along the minus strand of NZ_JAMXFI010000012.1, from coordinate 44,791 downwards.
GGAGTTCGAGCACCAGGTGATCATCGAGAACTTGGAGCCGCTCGATTATCTCGCCTTGAGCCGACGCTACGCGGAGGTGCAAATGCAGGCCCTGGAGCAGGAGATCGGCATCTATCAAGCCGCCAACCGGGCGCCTAACCAAGAGGTCAAGGCTTTCGCTTCCCAGGTTCTCCCTGATCTGGAGCGGCAACAGGCCGAAGCCCGCAAGATGTACGAGACCGTCAAGCCTTGAGCCACCTGGTTGTCTTTCCCGTAGGACGCTCCTCTTGCGACGCGGCGGACGGTCTCGTCTCGCTTGAGGAGGCCCGGTCCCGGGCGGCGGCTTGGGCGGTTCCAGTCGAGGGGCATGAGGAGGTGATCCTGGATCAGGCAGTGGGCCAGATCCTGGCCCGGGCTGTCGCCGCCGACCTGCCGCTCCCGCCATTCGACCAGTCGGCTATGGATGGCTACGCCCTGGCCGCCGGAGATGGCCTGCCGGCCGGCTCGGTCCTCACAGTGATGGGACGCGTTGCGGCGGGCGACGGGGCCCGGACACTTCCTCCAAATTCTGCCTTGCGCATTCTTACAGGAGCGATGGTCCCGCAGGGCGCCGATGCAGTCGTCATGCAGGAGAATGTAACCCGTGCCGGCGATAGGATCGTCCTGTCCCGCATGCAGCGTCCCGGGGACAACATCCGACGTCGCGGGGAGGATGTCCAAGCCGGTGAGACGCTCCTCGTCGAAGGAACTCGCATCGATGCACGGCATGTGGCCCTCCTAGCAGCCCAGGGCCGCGATACGGTGTGCGTTCGCCGGAGGATCCGGGTCGCGGTGCTCTCGACAGGCAACGAGTTGCGGTCCCACGGGGAGCCGCTCGCCGACACCTCGCTGTTCGATTCCAACAGACCGATGGTTCTCGCGCTGGCCCGTCAGGCTGGTGCCACAGTGGTTGATGGCGGGATCGTTCCGGACGATCCGCAACGCATAGCGGAAGCCCTTCGAGAACTTGCCACCCAGTGCGACCTGATCGTCAGCACAGGCGGTGTCTCCGTGGGCGATGAAGATCACTCCCTGGTGGCTCTCGGTAAGGCTGGCGGTATGGGAGAATGCCTCAAGATTGCGCTCAAGCCCGGCAAGCCGGCAGCCATCGGCAGGATCGGCCACGCTGCGTACCTAGGACTGCCCGGCAACCCGGTCGCCGCTCTGGTTTCCTGGCTGCTGCTTGGCGGAGCCGTTCTGGCCGCCATGAATGGTCGTCGAGCACAGCCCTTGGCCGGCATGCGGCTTCCCTTGACCCATACGTTCGAGCGGCGCCCCGGGCGCACCGAGTTCGCGCCGGCTCGGCTTGTTCAGACCGTCGAGGGCTTGGCAGCCGAAATCCTCGGACGCGGAGGATCGGCGCGCCTGAAGCCTCTTGCTATGGCCGACGGGCTTGTGTGCATCGATGCGCTTCATGCTCCCGTACGGGAAGGTGAACTGGTCATGTTCCATCCGTTCCGAGATGGATTTGCGGTCTGATCTCCGCGGCGGTGCTGGCCGTGGCCGAAGGCACGATGCCCAGCCGGTGCTCCGCAGTGCCCGGTGCAGCGAAAGATGCTGTCGAGGACACGATCACCAGCATCACGGATTAGCCGCATTGGAGGCATCCTCTAAGAGTCGGATCACCTGACGCCTGATGGTGCGCCCCTTCGTGATCCCGAGATGATCTGGCTGATCCCCGAACCATAGACACCAAGCCGGCCGTGGTCGGCAGGCCAGACCGGGGCCCCCGTCGACAAACACAAGCGGCGCACAGCTGCAGGTCAGGCGGCTTCTCCGCCATGCAGGTCAAGGCCTCCCGCACAGACCATATCCTCGGCCCCGCGCTTCGCCGCCGCCTTGATGTCCTCGAACAACAGCGCGATCTCCCGGAAGACGCTCAGGTCGGCTTCGTCGGTTGAGACTGTGTCAAGTTCGCCGACGAGTTCGAGCAGCGCCGCGATGCGCTCCGCCTGGTGCCGGGCATCAAGGATCAGGCCGCGGAGCTGGCGCCGGTTTTCCAGGGTCTCAAACCTTTCCAGCGCGGCGTCGAGCTTGCCGCGGCACCGACAGTCCAGGTCAAGAGTGTCCATGACGGTGCGCACACGTGTCAACAGCGGGGAGGGGACAGGCGAGGACGCCGGGACGGGAGTGGTCAACTCACGCAGTTCGGGTTTCATGGGCATTCTCCGTCAGGTTTGAGTTCAGGACGGTATTTGCCATGTCCTGACAGGAAGACAGATGACGGCCCTGGCGTCGTTGCCTGGGCGCGAAAATCTGGAATGCGGAAAGTCCGGGCTGGGCCCGGACTTTCCCTCGTTTCAGGTTACTTTGATCAGTGGCCACCGGTCGACATGGCCGACTTCTCGGGGTTGTAGTCCTTGAAGATCGCCTCGTTCTGCACTCCTTCGACCTGAAGGATGCCAGCCAGCCCACGCTCGACGCGGCTCAACGCATGATCGACGAGGATATAGTTGCCGGGCACCTCAACTTTGAAGTCCACCACGCTGGCACCTCCGGGAGGTGTGGTGATCGTCTGGACGTCCTTCATCGGCGAGCTGAGCGAAGCCAGCGGATAGGCTTTGTCGAAGATCTCGCCGATCACATGGAAGGACGAGGTGTAGTTCGGGCCGCCCACGCCGAAGTAGATGCGCACCGTCTCGCCGACCTTCGCCTTGAGCGGGTTCTTCTTCAGAGCGTCCGCGCTGCCGTTGAAGATGAAGTACTCGGGACGCTCGCTCAGGAGCTTGTCGATGCTCTCTTCCACGAGTCCCTTCGTGCCATGGGCCTGCTCGGTGTAGATCTCGCCCTGCATGACGTAGAACTCGTGGTCGACCTTCGGCAGACCGTCCTCCGGCTCCACCAGGATCAGGCCGTACATGCCGTTGGCGATGTGCTGGGCGACCGTGGGAGTTGCGCAGTGGTAGACGTAAAGTCCGGGGTTAAGCGCCTTGAACTCGAAGCCGCGGGTTTCGCCTGGAGCTGCCTCGGTTGCTTTCGCGCCGCCGCCCGGGCCGGTCACCGCATGGAAGTCCACATTGTGCATCATCACGCTGTCGTCGGCGTTCTTCAGCTTGACCTCGACCGTGTCGCCGACGCGGACGCGGACGAAAGGACCCGGGACCTTGTTGTTGAAGGTCCAGTAGTGATAGGTCGCGCCATCGTCCAGATGACCTGTCACTTCGGTGGTTTCGAAGTCGACCCTGACCCGCTGCGGGCCGCGCTTGCCGATGGGACCAGGCAGATCGGAAGGCAGGCGCACCACGCTCACCGGGGCAGCCTCGGTCGCAGCGTGAACGTGCGTCGTGGCGGCCGCCACCTTGTCGCCTGCGTTGGCTGCGAGCGGGGCGCCGAGCCACGCCGCGGTGGCAAGGGCTACAACGGCAGCGGTCGCAAGCAGCGGCCGGCGTCCCGGGATCTTCAGGGCCTTCATCATCATCTCCTCTGTGGGACCGCTTGGCGGATCGTTCTGGTCCGTCATCGGATGAAGGCTTTGTACCCCCGAGCTTCCCGGCCCTATTTGCTGCAGCGCAAATAGTTCATCGAATGTGGTCGAAGCTGCGCAGTTTTTGCTGAGAACACTCAAGGATTTGATCCAGATCAAATAAAGTGTGCACTGCGGCCGGAGAACCGCCGGGTCATATTGAGCAAGCGCAAGGAACCGGGGTGGGGTTTCCTGTACGCCTCCTGGCAGGAAGGGCGGACCGCCTCCCGGAGGCTGATCCGTCGCATGCGAGGGTTTGCACCATGAAAGACGACCTGAGAGCGCGCTACGGCGAGGAACGGCTTCCCCGCTACACGAGCTATCCGACGGCACCGCAGTTCTCCGACGCCATCGGGCATGAGGCTTACGGGAACTGGCTGGCATCCCTGCCGGCCGGGACGAGCACCTCCCTGTACCTTCACGTGCCGTTCTGCCGCTCCATGTGCTGGTACTGCGGCTGCCACACCACCATCACTCAGCGTGATGCGCCGATTGTCGATTACCTTGAGGTCCTCCGCCGCGAGATCGGCCTGGTCGCGGAGTACCTGACCAGTCCGCTGCCGGTCCGCCATGTCCATTTCGGCGGCGGGACGCCGACTATCATGGAGCCCGCCGAGTTTCTCGGCCTCATGGCCCTGATGCGGCAGAGGTTTTCCCTCGGCGAGGGGACTGAGATTGCGGTCGAGATCGATCCCCGCACGCTCACCCGCAAAATGACGCCGGCCCTCGGGGAGGCGGGCGTCACCCGCGCCAGCCTTGGCGTGCAGAGCTTCGATCCCGTGGTGCAGCGCGCGATCAACCGGATCCAGAGCTTCGAGCAGACGGCCCGTGCGACGGAAGGCCTTCGGGCGGCGGGAGTGTGTGGCGTCAATTTTGATCTGATCTATGGCCTGCCACACCAGACGGTGGATTCGTGCGTCGAGACCGTGCGGCAGAGCATCGCGCTGCGTCCCGAGCGCTTCTCCGTCTTCGGCTACGCGCACATTCCCACATTCAAGAAGCATCAGCGCAAGATCGACGAGGCCGCGCTGCCAGACGGCGCCGCCCGCTACGAGCAGGCCGAAGCCATCGCCGCGGCGCTCGTTGAAGCCGGGTACCGCAGGATCGGCCTCGACCACTATGCGCTGCCGGAGGACACGATGGTGCAAGCCCAGGTCGACGGTGTCCTGCACCGCAACTTCCAGGGCTACACGACCGATCCCAGCGACGTGCTGATCGGCTTGGGCGCCTCAGCGATCGGACGGCTGGCCCAAGGCTATGCCCAGAACGAGGTCGTACTGGGCCGCTATGCCGAGCGCATCGCGCGCGGCGAATTCGCGACCGCGAAGGGTTACGCGCTGACTTCGGATGACCGCCTCCGGGCCGACCTGATTGAAAGGGTCATGTGCGACTTTAAGGTGGACGTGGCGCAGGTGTGCGGCCGGCATGGCGTGGCGCCTGAGACCATCCTGCAGTCGATCCCGCGGCTGCGGATGTTGGAGGGCGACGGCGTCATCCGGCTCGATGGCACGATGCTGTCGGTGAATGACGACACCCGCTTTCTCGTGCGCAGCGTGGCGTCCGCGTTCGACGCCTACCTCGGTCGGTCAGGCAGAACTCACAGTCGTGCCGTGTGATCGGCAGCAAATAGCCCGTAGGAATCGAGCTTCGACCCGGCTCCTACGGGCTTTGTTGTGCCGACCTCGTTGATCACAGCCCTCAAATCGCCACTGACGGCTTCGTCATGCGCAGGACCGCACCTGGTACACATCCCCGGTCTTGGCATTCCGCTCCTCGTGAACCGGGCATTCATGCCAGCTGCGGTACTTGGGGGTCTGGCTGGCCTTCACGGGAGGGCAGGAGACGGGAACGGTGACGTATTCGTTGGTCAGGTGGTTGTAAGCATTCCGATAGACGCACTCCGCGGAGGCCGGCGCGGCCGAGAGCAGGAGCACGGCGGTCAGGATGGCTTTGGTCGGCATGGCTCTTATGTCCTTCCGTTGGGTGTGTTGATCTCAGGCAGTCGCGGCAAGACCGCGTTCGTTTCCGTTGCCCACCCCGAGGCGTTGGCGCAGCAGGATCCGCGGGGCGACGAGATCAGCCAGCGTCACCTCATCGAGCGAGGCGAAGAAGGCTTCCCTCGCGCGGCCCATGGTGCGGGTGAGAAGGCAGGCGCCGCTCAGGATGCAGGTGGTCGGGCCGTCGCCCAGGCACTCGACCAATGCAGTGTCGTCCTCCAGGGCGCGGACGACCTCGCCCATCCGGATGGCGGAGGCCGGCTTGGCGAGCTTCAGGCCGCCGGTTCGTCCGCGTACGCCTGTCACGTAGCCGAGGCTGACCAGGGTCTGCGCCACCTTCATCAGGTGGTTGCGCGACAGCCTGTGCCGTGTCGAGAGCTCCTCGATGGTGACGAGCCGCTCCTCCATCACGGCAAGGCTCATCAGCAGCCGCAACGCAAAGTCGGTGTGGGACGTCAGCCTCATGCGGGTTCCTCAAAGATGCATTCACAATACATCTTTTGAAGCGTAAGCAAAGAGGAATTCCGAAGGCATGTTTGATGATGGGTTCAGCGACGCCAGTTCCCCTGATCGAGCCGGCATGGGGCGTGACCGAGGACAGGATCCGGCGTCTGGTCGAGACCTTCTTCGGCCGTGCGCGGCGCATCGCCGACAGCCTGCAGATCGGGCTCGTCATTGGCCCGAAGGTCTTGCATCTGCCCGGCCGCGCCCCCGCCGGCAGCGTGGCCGGCTGGCAACCGAAAGGCGGCCGCGACGACAACCCGTTCGATCCGTCACCCCACCTTCAAGCCATGAACAACCGGATGAGCGTCGATCTTCGCGCGGCCCGGCCGGATGACCACCGCTTCGCCTTTCAACTGTACGCCACAACCATCAAGCCGTACGCCAGCGCCTGGACGACGTGGGATGACGAGGACCAGGAGGCGCACTTCGCGATGCTTTGGCGTCCCGACGACACCCGCATCATCGTGCTTGACGGACGGAAAGTTGTCGGCTGGTTGGAGGCGAGGCGGACCGGATCGGAAGTGTTCCTGAAGCAGTTATACGTGGCTCCCCCTCATCAGCGACAGGGAATTGGCTCGCGTGGCGTCCGGAAGCTGTTGGACGAGTGGCGTGGGACGGCAACATCGATGGCCGTGTTCGTGCTGAGAACAACCCCGCCGCGCGCTTGTACGAGCGACTTGGTTTTGCGGCCATTCAGGAAACCCGAACCAAGTTCGTGATGCGTCGCGAGCTGATCGACTGCGCCTTGGGAGGGCACCTGGCGTTGCAAGCCCGCGTCAATGCCCGCCGGTAATTGTACCGTAGAGATGGCGAACGCTGCCCGCGGTGCCGCGGGCAGCGTTCGCGGCTGCCGAGACGGCAAGGTACGCCCGACCTAGCGGACGAGGTGGCGGTAGATCGCCGGCAGGGCCGAAGGGAGCTTCGCCACCTGGCCGACGATGGTGTAGCCGCCGCGGCCGAACAGGGTCGGGAAGTAGGACTGCGCCTCCCGGTCGACGGTCACGCCAAACACGGTCACGCCCGCCCGGCGGGCCTCCATGACGGCGCGCCGGGTGTCCTCGATGCCGAAGCGCCCCTCGTAGTAATCGACATCGTTCGGTTTGCCGTCGGTCAGCACCAGCAGCAGCTTCTGGCGGTTCGGGCGCCCGGAGAGTTTCGCTGTCGCGTGGCGGATGCCCGTGCCAATGCGGGTGTAGTAGCCGGGCTTCAGGGCCGCGATCCGCCCTGTCACGGTCTGGCTCATGGGTTCGTCGAAATCCTTCACGGTCTCGACCCGCACCCAGGAGCGGCGACGCGACGTGAACGTCAGGATGGAGTGGGAATCGCCGCAGGCCGCCATGCCTTGCGCCAGCACCATCAGCGCCTCCTTCTCCACGTCGAGCACGCGCCTGTTATCGATCCAGGCATCCGTCGAGAGCGAGACGTCGACCAGCAGCGTCACAGCCAGATCGTGTGCCTGCCGCTTGCTGGCGAGGTGGACGCGCTCCGAGCTAGAGCCGCCGGACAGCAGGTCGCTGCGCGCACGCACGAGCGCGTCGATGTCGAGCTCTTCACCATCAGGCTGCGCCCGTAGGATCTCATGCTTGGGCCTCAGTGCCTCGAACTGCCGACGTACGCGCCGGATCATCCGGCGGGCATTGTCGTCCGCGTCCCATGCCTCACCCTGTTCGGAAGCAGGGGCCGCGAGCACACGGCAATGGTTCGGCAGATAGGCTTTGCGGGTATAATCCCACTCCGGATAGGTGAGATCAGCCGTCAGGCTCGTCATGTCGACGGCCTCCGGCGGCAGGTCGAGGTCGAACTTGAGCCTGGTCGCTGGCTTGCCCTTGTGTTGGGAGAGCGGGATCTCCTCCATCTCGTCCAGAGCCTTCTCGGCATTCTCGTCCCCGTCATCGTCCGAGGGACGGTTGACGTTCACCATCTCCGCCATGGCTAGGATCTTCTCGAAGCGGTTGAGGATGAACGGGTCGCTGCGCTGGGCCTGGTCGGTCTCGCGCCGTGCGGCAAACCGCTTGCGTGCGTCCGAGGCGATAAGATCGCTCGGACCAGCGGGCTCGTCGCTGGTGCGGCCCGGCTCACCGCCCTCGCGGGCCCAGGTGTCGCCCCAGAGAGGCACGGGCAGGAAGGGCTGGTAGCCGGCGGGGGCTTGGCGCGGCAGGGTCGCGTCGTCGGCCGCCGTGTCCCAGTGGGGAGGCGGCGTCGCGCCGTCGTCCCCGAGGAGCGAGAGCACGATCTGCTCGATTTTGCTCTCCGTAGCCGGCAGGGGGCGCATTGGCCGAGCCTCGCGCATCGCGGTGCAAAGGTCGTTGTACATGCTCGCCAGGCCGGGGCACTCCGCTAGAACGGCGACGACTGTCTCCCGCACCCGCCGGAGCACCAGGATATCGCGGCGCAGCGGATCGACTTCCGGAATGGGCTCCATGGGAACATGGGCGAAGTAGGCCGTGAGCCAGAGATAAAGCGCGCGATTGAGCACGCTTGACGGGAACAGCTCGATCCGCGGCGGCAGGAACAGGGTGGCCGCGTCCCGTCCGGGCTGCTCCAGCCGCTCCTCGGTGACGCCGAGGCGCTGAAGAAAACTCAGGCGGTGGGACGAGGCGCGCGCGGCGCTGCCGGCCAGTTGCACCCCGGTCTCGCCGCCGAGGCCCCGGAAGAAGACCGGGAGGGATCCGCGGACCTCATCAAGGGAGACGCCAAGCTCGGGGTAGCGTGGGTAGGTGACGGCACGGCCGACCAACCGGTGCCAGAACTGGCCGACGGTTTCTTCGAGTTCGAGGAAGTCGAGCATGGCGGATCTCCGGATCAGGCGAGCGTCGCGCGGGCGACCTCGATCAAAGCCTTCTTGACGTCCAGATCATCGGTCAGCGGCTCGATCATGGCGGCGAGGATGGCTTCTTCCGCCGGGACACCCGCCGCAATGAGGGATGCGCAGTAGACGACCAGCCGCGTCGAGACGCCTTCCTCCAGGTCTTGGCCCTTAAGCGCGCGCAGACGGCGGGCGAGCAGCAGAAACGGACGCACGCGCTCCGTGGAGAGGCCGCTTTCCGAGGCGACGACCGTGATCTCGTGCTCGAAGGGCAGAAAGTCGAACTCGATGGCGACGAAACGCTGGCGCGTTGAGGGCTTTAGCGACTTGAGCAGCGTCTGATAGCCGGGATTGTAGGACACAACCAGCATGAAGGAATCCGGCGCCTGCAGTTCCTCGCCCGTGCGGTCGAGTGGCAGGATGCGGCGGTCGTCGGTGAGCGGATGGAGCACCACCGTCACGTCCTTCCGGGCCTCGACGATCTCGTCGAGATAGCAGATGCCACCCTCGCGCACGGCGCGCGTGAGGGGACCGTCGGACCACACGGTGTCGCCGCCCTTGAGAAGATAGCGGCCGGTGAGATCGGCAGCCGTGAGGTCGTCATGGCAGGAGACGGTATGGAGGGGCAGGCCGAGCCTGGAGGCCATGTGCGCCACAAAGCGGGTCTTGCCGCAGCCCGTCGGGCCTTTCAGGAGAAGCGGCAGACGCTTGCGCCACGCAAGCTCGAAAAGGGCGCACTCATTGCTGGCCGGCACATAGTAGGGAATGTCAACCGTTGGCTGCGGCACGGCATGGAGAAGAGGCTTCATCGGTCAATCCTCAAAGCTTGGTTGAACGGGAGGGTGGGGCGGCCCGCAACAGGCCGCCCCACTGTGGACTATTCGGCGGGCTGCAGGCCTTGGGTCAGGCGAGGCGCCTGTTCGCGCCCGGGGACAAACACCGCATAGACGAACATGATCGCCGAAATCAGCACGAACACGCCCGATCCGAGGCGGATCCAGTAGAACAGGGCGAGCTGATCCTGGACCTCCATGTACGACTGGCCGAGCACGCGTTGCAGGTGGACCTGGATGACGCCCGCGAAGGTGAGTGCGAAGGTCATGACCGACATTGCCGTGCACATGATCCAGAAGCTGACGATGCTGAGCATCTGGTTGTAGGGAGCGCGGCCGAGGATCTGCGGCATGGCATAGGCCATGACGGCGAGGTTTAGCATCACGTAGGCGCCGAAGAAGGCGAGGTGCCCGTGGGCGGCCGTGACCTGCGTGCCGTGGGTGTAGTAGTTCACCGAGGACAGGGTGTGCAGGAAGCCCCAGACGCCCGCGCCAAAGAAGGCCATCACCGAGCACCCGATGGACCACAGCAGCGCGGCGCGGTTGGGATGCTTGCGACCGGCCTTCCAAGTCATCTGTACCGTGAAGACGACCATGGTGAAGAAGGGCGCGACCTCAAGGGTGGAGAACAGCGAGCCGATCCACTGCCAATAGCCGGGAGCGCCGATCCAATAGAAATGGTGACCCGTGCCGAGAATGCCGGAGAACAGGGCCATGCCGACGATGACATAGAGCCACTTCTCCACCACCTCGCGGTCGATGCCATTGAGCTTGATCATCAGGAAGGCGAGCACCGAGGCCATGATCAGCTCCCACACGCCCTCGACCCACAGGTGCACGACGTACCACCAGTACATCTTGTCCACGGCAAGGTTCGACGGGTTGTAGAACGAGAACAGGAAGAAGATCGCCACGCCCCACAGCCCGAAGAGCAGGATGTTGGTGACAACGGTCTTGCGGCCCTTGAGCGCCGTCATGGTGATGTTGAACAGGAACATCAGGCACACGACGACGATGCCGACCTTGATGAGGAAGGGTTGCTCCAGGAATTCACGGCCCTCGTGGATCTTGAACAGATACCCGACCACCGCGATTCCGGCCGCGATGAAAAACATCCAGAACTGGACCTTCGCGAGAAGCGGACTGAAGAGCTCGTTCTCGGTCTCCTCCGGGATCAGGTAGTAAGTCGCTCCCATGAACCCGATCAGCAACCACACGATCAGCGCGTTGGTGTGGATCATCCGGACGACGTTGAACGGCAGCAATTCGGACAGGGTGTTGGGCAGGACATAGATCGTGCCGGCGAGAACGCCGAACAGAACCTGGGCGATGAACAGGGCCAGCGCTCCGTAGAAATAGAGCAGAGCCACCCTTTGGGTTTGGTACTTCATGATGACATCCCCTCTCAGCCGGCCTTGTTCGGGGGCCAGTTCTGGGTCTTGATGCGGTCGGTCCATTCCAGGAAGTCGGCGAGATCGTTGAGTTCCTGGTCGGTGAGGTTGAACTGCGGCATCTGGCGCCGGCCCTCGATGCCCGAGGGTTGGGCGGCCATCCAGGCCTTCAGCATCTCGCGGGCGGCGGCCGGGTCTTCCCTCCCGCCCCAGCGGTCCCAGACGTTGCCGAGCTCGGGGGCGAAGTAGGCTCCTTCGCCCAGGATCGAGTGGCAGTTGATGCAGGAGTTTCTCTCCCACACGTGCTTGCCGCGGGCGACGGAGGACGAGAGCGTCGAGGTGTCCGTCGACGTGGTGTTCATGTAGTAGTGGCTGTGGGCGGTCAGGCCCACGAAGATGGCGAAGAAGAAGAACGAGCCCCCGTAGAACACGTTCCTCGCCGCCGATTTGGTGAGGGCTTCAGCCATCACACGATCCTTTCTTGAAGAGCAGGGAGGCACAGGTGCGGCGTGCGCCCCCGTTTGATGACAGGAGCGCCGGGCCCGCTCTTTGCTCTGGCGCAAGCCTGACAACGAATGGCCATTTTAGCCGCGCAGCAAGGGAAGGGCGGCGGAGGCCCAGGGAATGACGGTGACCAGCCCGAGCCAGCAGAGAAACAGGCCCCGCCAACCGGGCGGCACGCCGCGGAGCTTGAGGAAATCCATCAGCATCCACCGCCCCTTGGCGAACGTGGCAGCCAGGATCAGCCCGTTGACCATCACTCCGGCCAAGCCGGAATGGCTTGCGGCAAGGCTGAGAAGGGTGAGCAGGACGAGGATGCCCCAGGCCCGGGTGACCTGGCGCGCGGTGGACCGTGCCATGCCTTATCCAATCAGGTAGACGAGCGGGTACATCACGACCCAGACGAGATCGACCATGTGCCAGAAGGCGGTGCCGGTCTTCAGGTTCTCGGGGCTGTCCGAGAGCCCGACGGCCGCCAGGATGACGATGCCCAGCAGCACATGCAGGAGGTGGAAGCCGGTGAGCAGGAAGTAGAGCGTGAAGAACGTGTCGGTCTCCAGGCCGATGCCGGCCTGGGCTTTCGCGATGTACTCGGCGAGCTTGATGATGATGAAGACGAGCCCCAGCGCCATCGCTCCCGTAAGCTGCAGCCGCGCCGTCCCGCGCCGCCCGACGGACCGGGTCTCGACGGCCAGGGCGGCGAGCCAGCCACTGGTGATCAGGACGAGCGTGTTCACTCCGCCAAGCATGGGATCGAGCTGGGCGCGGCCCGCGGCGAAGACATCGTGATGAACGGCGCCCGCCACGGCGAACGTCATGAAGAGCAGACCGAAGGTCACGACCTCGGTGAGGATGAGCACCCACATCATCGGATGCCCGGGCAGGTCCGAGAGGGCGCCCCAGGGGCGCTCGTCTTGCGCAGCGTTCAGGGCTCTTGCCGCATCCATGGCTTTCTCCGACAGGACAGCTTGATCGTCGGTGCCTCGTACCGCCCGCTGTGCTGCGTTTCATTGCGATGGCACAAACAAATCCCGCGCGTTCTCGGCCATAGAGGAGACGGCTTTGGAAACAGGAGAGCCCGTTCATGAGCGATGCCCAGGTTGGCCTGGTGATGGCCACGCCCCTCATCATCATCTTTGCCGTCATGCTGAACCGGATGGGGGTGTTGCGCCCGACCGGCACGATTGCGGCGGTGGCCATGTCGGTCGTGATCGCGACCGTCCTTTTCCTGACGCAGTAGAAACCTCGGGTTTGCCTGCTGGGCCCGGCGCCCGTCGCCCTGGCAGGCGCTATCCCATGGCCGCAAGACCGGCGAGCGGGTCCAGGCCGATGAGAAGCGCATGGCCCTGCAGCACGAACCAGGCATAGACGGCAAGCGCTATCAGGGCCGGCAGGACCAGCGCGCGCAAGGCGCGCCACTGGGCCCGTCCCGAGAGAAGCGCCGCAAAGGGAAGGATGGACGTTCCGGCCGCCACCATCTGCCAGCGCTCCGGGCCGAGGCGCTTGCGCGCCTTGAGGTCAAGCAGGACGAACCCGAGCAGGGAGAACAGGACCATCGCGCCGAAGAGCAGGAGCGCAACCACGGTTCCGTTTGGTGGGATGTGGGCCGCCGCCCAGATCAGAAAAGCCCACAGCACCGGGTGCCGGGTGATGGTGGTGATCGGGCCGGGCTCGGTGCCGCCTCTCAGGGAAATCGATAGGGGATTGGCCGACAGGAGGCCTGCGACCAGAAGGAACGTCGCCATCGGCATGGCGATGAACGGGACGTGCCACTGCCACGGGGCAGGATCCCAGAGCCATACGGTTTCCGCGCGCTGGGCGGCCACGATCAGCCAGCCCAGCAGGCCAAGGGACAGAATCGAGTAGACAGTCAGATAGGCCGTCCGGCCCATCAGCAGGATCAAGCGGGCGCGCAGGCCACGGCTCGCCGGGATCAGATGGGCCACCAGGAAAGTGGTCAGCGCGGCACAGAATTCGATCATGGGTCAGGCCTTGGTGAGACGATACCGGGCCGGGCAGGGAGCAGGACCCATGCGGCCCTGTCCTTGCCCCGTTGTTCCCCTGGTTCCTCAGGCGCCACGGCTGATGCGAACCCGCCAGAGATCCGGGCCTTCTTCCTGGTAGTCCCAGCCAAACGCGCCCGGCCGTTCGACATTGAACTGGTAGAACAGCGGCCGGGGGTCGTGGTCGTTGACGAGCAGGAAGGCCTCGCCGGGGGCGAGCTGGTCAAAGGTATTGAAGATCAGCGGATGCCGCATCCGCGGCATGATCTGGCGGACGTCGATAACGGTTTCGGTGATATTGCAACTGCACATCGCGAGGTGTTCCTTGGCAGGCGGCCAAGGATGTCCCAGCCGCGGGCGGTATTTGGGTCGGGTGTCCAGACGGACTCCGACCGGGCAGATGTCAATGCGGAAGGCGTGCTGGACCCGGGGCGCAAGGCCTCGCCGGTGCCTCTCGTTCCGCTTCGACAGCGGGACCTTGACGGGCTGAACCCACATCTTCTTTGCCCTGGGTCAAACAGAAGCGGAGATGACCCGAGGTTTTCATCCTTTCTTGTCGCCGCGCAAAGAGCGCCGGCAGAGGGCCTGTTAATCAAGACAACACACCAACACTGTCACTTTGGAGGCTGTGATGACAGCCGTGATGTCCATTGAGGCCACCCAGCTCGTCGACGATGTGATGCGACGATGGCCGGCAACCATTCGCGTTTTCCTGAGCCACAAGATGCGTTGTGTCGGCTGTCCGATTGCCTGCTTCCACAGCGTGGATGACGCATGCCGCGAGCATGGGGCGGATCGTGCGAGGTTCCTGGCGGACCTGCGGGCCGCGGTCGACCCAGAGTCGGCTGCTCCGAGGGCGACGACTGACGTTGTCCGCGCCCGTTGTCCCGAGGCCCGGTAACAAACCGGCGCGCACCCGCGGGGTCACCAGGACGGCGGACCCGCTTGCCCGTGGACAGGCTTGGCCTGCCGGCTGCAATCGCCTGCGGCCGGCGAGGTGACGAGCCGCCGCACGGCATGGCCGTCGGGTACTCCAGATGCGCGCAGGCTGGCTACTGCCGCTGCGGTCTGAATTGTGAGCAACTCGCGTCCCACTGCGTGAGCAGGGCACCGCAATCGTGGTTTGGCAAGTTCGGCAAGGAGCTGGTCGGCCTTGGAAGATCGGCGGATGCTGTGGCGATCACCGCATCCAGTTTGCGCCAGAGCAATATCGTGGAATGGGACTGTGGCACCATTCACCGGACGGCATAGAGGTGTCCCATGGATCTGATGACCACGATCTGGAACTGGCGGTCCAGCCGAAAGGCGCGCCACGAACTGAACGCTCTGGATGCTGACGAGCTTGCTGCGCTTGCGCGGGATGTCGGGCTTCCCTTGGAGCAACTGGCCCGGCTGACGGCGCGCGGCGTCCATGCCGGGGAGGAAATGCCGCGGCTCCTGCGTGGCGCCGGGCTCGTCCCGGAACGGCTGGAGCGCACCCATCCGGATGTCATGCGCGACATGAGCATCGTCTGTTCCGGCTGCGCGGCCGCCTCCCGCTGCCGGCGCGATCTCGACCGCGGGTGGGTGCCCGTGGTGCAGCGGTACTGTCCCAACGCCGAGACGATTAAGGCCCTGCGGGCGGAGCGGTGCCACGCCGTCTCCTCCTGATGCAGCAGCAAGCATGCCTTATGCAGAGGCTTCACCTCGATTATGGGTGTGGAAGCATTACGCTGGCGGCGCTCGGCGTCATCCTGCCGCTCACCGTCTGGTGTTCTGCCCGTTCTGATCCGGAGCGGGCCATGCGGCTTTCCCATCACCAGCGGTTCAGCCCCCTGCGCCCGAGTTGACGCGACGAGGGAGCCATCCCGCCTCCCGCGACGGCCGTTGGCACGCACGGCCTGTCCAATGCAACAATCATACGGTCCGCGGACGCCCGCGTCCTTCACTTGGTCTTGGCGCTCATCATGGGCTGGTTGCGCTCGGCCTGATCATGCCCCGGGCCAAGGCGGCGGTGACGCCGCCGGACTGGTCTGCGATGCGGCTGAATGTCATGGGCTCCATGTCTGCCGGCGGCGTTCGACAGGCCACGAGCTTGCGCTCCATCAAATCCCGGCGGCTGCCGTGATGGTACAGGAGGGCACGATTGCAAGCCTGGAGGCATGAAACATGACCCGCAAGCAACGGCGCCTGACCCTCATTGGGACGGGAGTGGCCACCATCGCCGCCGCGCTCGGCCTGGTGTCCTTTGCCATGCGCGACACCATCGTGTTCTTCCATACGCCGAGCGAGATCCAAGCCAAAGGCGTTGCTCCCGGCACTCGTTTCCGCCTCGGCGGCCTTGTTCAGGAGGACTCGGTGCATAAGGGCGGCAACCAGATCATCGCCTTCAGGATCAAGGACGCGAGCGGGGCGGTGAGCGTGCAATACAGGGGCCTTCTGCCCGACCTGTTCCGCGAGGGGCAGGGCGTCGTGGCCGAGGGCGTGCTCGACCCGGCCGGCATCTTCAAGGCCGACACGGTGCTCGCCAAGCACGATGAAAACTACATGCCCCGCGAGGTGGCGGACGCCTTGAAGAGCCAGGGCCACTGGCAGGGTGAGGGTCCGGCCGCGACCGGAACGCCGTAGCGCGACCTCTCTTGTGAGCCCGCCACCCTCGAACGCGCCTTGAGATCTCAGCCCATGCAAGTCCATCCACGCCCTCGCGCGACCCTCTCGTTCCTGGTGATCAGCGTCGCCCTCGACCTCCTGGCCTTCGGCATCATCATCCCGGTTCTGCCGCGCCTGGTTCAGGATTTCCTCGGCGGCGAGACCATAAGCGCGGCGCAGGTCTATGGCCTGTTCGGCCTCACCTGGGCCGTGGCCCAGTTCTTTGGCGCGCCGATCCTCGGCGCGCTGTCCGACGCGCTCGGGCGCCGTCCCATCATCCTGCTGTCCAATCTGGCGCTTGGCCTTGACTACCTGCTCATGGCAGCGGCTCCCGGCGTGGGGTGGCTTCTGGCCGGGCGCGCCGTTGGCGGCTTGGCCTCATCGAGCTTTACCACCGCCTTTGCCTATGTCGCCGACGTCACAGACGCCGACCGCCGCGCGGCCGGGTTTGGCGTGATTGGCGCAGCGTTTGCTTTCGGCTTCATCGCCGGACCAGCCCTTGGCGGAGTGCTCGGAGCAATCGATCTGCGGCTTCCGTTCTGGGTGGCCGCAGGGTTGTGCCTGGCCAACGCGCTGTACGGCATTATTGCCCTGCCCGAGTCGTTGCCGGAGGAGAGGCGGAGACCGTTCGCCTGGCGCAACGCGAACCCCGTGGCCGCACTGCGACTGCTGCGGTCGAACACGGAGGTGTTCAGGATCTCGGCGGTGATGTTCGTTTCGAATCTAGCCCATGAGGTCTTTCCAGCCGTGTTCGTGCTTTATGCCGGCCATCGCTACGAATGGGACCAGATGACCATCGGCTTCGCCCTGGCGGCCGTGGGTGTCGCGTCGGCGGCCGTGCAGGGCGGCCTCGTGCGCCGGCTCGTACCCCGCCTCGGCGAGCGGCGGACGATGGCTGTGGGCCTTACCTGCGGCGCTCTCGGCTCCCTCCTGTTCGGTCTTGCCCCGAGCGGAGGCTGGATCTGGCTAGCCATCCCAATGGCAGCGCTCTGGGGCCTGTTCGGCCCGGCCGCGCAGAGCCTGATGACCCTGCGGATCGCGGTCTCAGAGCAGGGGCGGCTGCAGGGCGCACTCAACAGCCTGCGGGGCGTGAGCGGCCTGATCGGCCCAGTCCTCTTCACGGCGAGCTTCGCCGCGGGCGTGGCGCAACCCGGTCCTTCCATCAGCTGGGGGGCTCCGTTCTTCGTGGCCGTGGTCCTTCTTCTGCTGGCACTCGCCGCTGTTGCGCCTGCAGCCCTTGGCAGAGGGACGTCTGCTCGGAAGGGAGCTCCGGGTAGGCGCAGCCGTCTCGGCCGAGGATCGCAGCTCGTTCAGCGCCACACGTAAAAGCGGTCTTGTTTGTCATGGCGCAAAGCAACGGGCCGCCGGCTGGGCCACAAAACCGGATCCTTCATCCGGAGATACTCCAGTGCCCGGTTTGCCAGATACGCCCTTCCTGCGCTTAGTTTTTCAGGGACTGGGCGTCGGCGCCATTCTGGCTACGATGGCGCTCATGGCCTTTGTCGCAGCCGTAGCTCTCTTGGGGGCTACGATCATTGCCCCCATCGCCATCGGCCTCATCATGGCGCGCCAACGCCTTGCGGCAGCCTGGCGCCTTACCGGGGCGCGGAGGATCGTGTCGCAAGGCTGAAGCCACATCAATCGGCCCCGGGGGCGAGACACGTCGATGGGGGCGGCGTCTAGACTTCATTCTGCGCTCATTCCCACCCACATCCACCCGCGAGCTGACCTGGCCCGGCTGGAATCCGGTGTCGTGGCAGAGGAGTTCCTGGCCCGCACGGTTCAGATTGCGCTGATTTCGGGGAGCCACCGGCACAGGCCGTGTACTCGGCCGGCGGCTTTCCCTCGCTGGCCTTGTGGATCGACCGGTGATTGTGAGTGCAGGGCTTGGCGCACAACCTTCGCCTCTGTTAAGCCGTACGCCTGTACACGATGTCAGCAGTGACACGATTGGGCCTGGTTGCATGTCCGGAAAGATCGCATCGATAGGCCTGTTCGAAGGGCTTGAGCCAGATGTCGCCGCTGCCCTGCTGCAGCAGGCGCAGCGCCGGACGGTACGCGCCGACGACATGCTCTTCGCGGCAGGGCAGCCGGCACGAGCGGTGCATGTGCTCGCCACTGGAGCGGCCAAGCTGATGCAGAGCACGTCCAAGGGGGCGCGTGTCATCGTCAAGTACGTCAGGCCGGGCGAGGTCTTCGGCAGTCCTGCCCTGCTGGACAGGTTCTATCCCGTGGACGCCGTGGCGGTCATGGACGGCGTGGAGTTGCGGTGGCCCTCCGAACTGGTCAGGACCTTTATTGACCAGCATCCGCGTGTGGCGCTCAACGTCATCCGCGACTTGGAGACGCGCCTGCGCGAGATGGAGGGCCGACTGCGCGACCTCTCGAACGAACCTGTCGAGCAGCGGCTTGCGGGCGCGATCCTGAAGTTGGTCGAGACCTTCGGGCAGGAGGCTCCGGAGGGAATTGAGATCCCGTTTCCGGTCAGCCGCCAAGACCTAGCGGATCTGATCGGATGCACCCTGCCAACGGTCAGCCGGACGCTTCGGACCTGGGAAGCGCAGCGCCAGATCCGGCGCCACCGTCTTCGGCTGGTCATTGCCGACGTAGAGGCCGTGGCGCGAGTCCTTTACCAAGCCAGTGCGCCGGTGGCGAAACCCCGGCGGAGCCACCGGCGCACCGCGCGACCCTAGCCCTTCGTTTCGAGCAGGCGGCCCGCAGTTCCCGCCTTTCGCAGCGGCGACAGCCTGCATCAGGTGCAGTTGCATGTGGCGCTCATCAGCCCAACCGCAGGGATCAGTGGCTCACCTATCCGGAGAACTATGTTGCGTGGAGGCCGCCAAGGCGCCGCGAATGCCGTCGAGCAGGGCGCCGTCCTCCAGAAGACTTCTCCAGCACCTGCTGGAAGCCAGCGAGCAACGCGCGCATGCGCAGCCGCCGGGGAGGTGATCAGAATTGCCGGTCGGACGGAAGCCGGTTGAGCCCCGCACGGAACCAGCCGCCGTAATCGCGACGCGAGCCCGTCAGGCATCCATCCGATGCGTCAATTCCGGTCTTGGGCTATCGTGCGGCGAGGTGCTGGGGTTCAAGGAGCGCAGCGGACTTATTTCCGCTCGCGTCGAACTGCTTGAGGTACGCGATCAGGTCCTTGATCCTCTGCTCGTCTTTGAGGCCGGCATAGACCATCTTGGTGCCGGGCACCTTCGCCTTGGGATCCTTGATGTACTCGGCAAACGTCGCCTCGTCCCAGGTAATACCGGAGTTCTTGTTGGCGGGCGAGTAGTTGTACCCCTCGACGGATCCGGCCTTGCGGCCGATGACGCCATTCAGCACCGGGCCCACGGCGTTCTTGGCGGTCGGGCCGATCTGGTGGCAGGCCCGGCACTGCGCGAAGGTCTTTTCTCCGGCGGCAGCGTCCTGCGCCTGCGCGACCTCTGGGCTGAACGCCAAGGCGATGGGGACGATCAAGGCAATGCGCATGGAGAACTCCTTGCTGGGCTGGGATTTTGGCTCAATGCGGAGAACTTCGGGCCGGCTCCGATGGCCGACCCGGCCTCCAAGGAATATGGGATCAGTCGGATTTCGTCTTCGGGTCGGTGACCGTGCCCGTCGAGGTCGGCTGCCGGTTCGGTGACATGCTCGCGGATTGGAGGATCCTCTGGGCCTCCGAAAACTGTGACTTCATCTCAGGGAGAGCCGAACCCACCAGGTCGCTGAACGGGCCCTGCTGGCCGAGCCTCTCCAGGTCGCTGATTGCCTGCGGATAGGATTGCACGACCCACTGTGCGACGTTGACTCCCAACTGCGTCGCATCGGCATCCCGCGCCAGACTGTCGAAGGTGCCGCGCTCCTTGCCTGGGATCTGCACATCCCCCAACTCGGGGGCAGCGGCGGCCAGGGCACGGTTTATGCGGCTGTTCGTGAGCACCATCCGGTCGCCGAGATCGTGCACCGCGCCGCTCGTGTGCCGCTTGGAAGCTAAGTTACCATATTGCTGCGCCGTGACGGCATTGCGGGCGAGGCTCTCGACGGTCGGCTTCATGTCGGCCGGCAGGGGCGCGACTGCGTTGACCTGAGGGGCATGCACGGTGCCGCCATGGCTCTCGGGTCGACCACCGTCCTTGTGCGGGTCCGCCATCGGGCTACTGGTCGGGTTGGTTTCGGCTTGCGAGGGAGTTGTCGAGCGGGGCTGTTCCTGCTGTGCCCAAACCGGTTGAACGGCTAGAAGCATGCAAGCGCCGGTGGCCGCAAGTAGTCCCTTCATATCGATCCTCCTTCAAGATACGGAGCAAACGAACTGCCCGTGCTGCGACAAACCAGGCATGGGCGGCCAGGACGAATGGATGTCGGCAACGGTCACCCAGGTCGCGGCATCAAGCTGGGTGGACCCATAAAGGTTCCTCTCTTTGCGCTCCGTCAAAGTAGCCGCCCCCTTAATCCACTAACCCATTCACACGAGATGCCGCGGAGCCAGTGAATCCGCGGCTTGTAACTTCTTGGCGGATGGGATGGTTATCGAAGCTTTGAGAGGACCTTCGGTCGATTTGTTCGATGGCCTCGCCGAATCCGTCGTGAAGGAGTTGATGCAGCAGGCGCAGGCGCGCAGGATCCCTGCTGACACCCTGCTCTTCAGCGAGGGTCAACCGGCACGGGCAGTGCATGTGCTTCTTTCCGGGTTCGTCAAAATGGTGCAGACCACGCCCTGTGGGGAGCATGTCATTACGCGATACATCAAACCTGGCGAGACATTCGGAACGCCTGCCTTGTTGAACGGCGTTTATCCGGCCGAAGCCATAACTGTGACAAACTGCGTTGAATTGCAGTGGCCAGCGTCGATCATCAACGACTTGATGAGTCAACATCCTGGAGTGGTAAGGAACGCGCTACGTGATCTCGAGGCCCGTCTGCGTGAGATGGAGAGCAGGCTGAAGGATCTCTCAAGCGGCACTGTGGAACAACGGATCGCCCATGCACTCTCAAAGCTTGCCCATAAGTTTGGCAGGCTTGTTCCGGACGGTGTGGAGATCCCGTTTCCGCTGAGCCGCCAGGATCTTGCCGATTTGGCTGGCACAACCCTTCACACGGTGAGCCGGACGCTCGGTTCATGGGAGGTGCGGGGGCAGATCAGGCGTGGCCGCCGTCGCGTGATCGTCAAAGACGTCGCTGCACTGGCACTGCTTGGAACCCAAGGAGCATCACCGGGGCCGCGGCCCCGGCGCACCCACCGGCGTGCAGGCAGTCGGTCGCGATAACGCAGACGTGGGAGGATCCACTTCGAACGGCGAGCCGCTGTTGCAGGTGCAATTGAGGCAACGGAAATGCCACCTCCAGTTTAACGGCAATTGGATCATGCATTCAGAGTATAGCGTTCCCCTTCCATTGTGATCAGGCGAGCCTGCCCTTCACCGAGCCGTTGAAGCGTGCGCCCGACGCCTTCTGGAGGCAGCAGGCTGAACGCGGTCGACAACGCATCGGCGGCCGTTGCCCTTGGCAGCACGACGGTGACGCTCCGATGCAGTCGGGCCGAAGCTCCCGTCCGCGGGTCGAGCAGGTGGTTGAAGTGGCCAGCCGCGTCGAAGTGGAAGCCGTAACCACCCGAGGTTGCGATGGCCTGATCGACCACCTCCAACGTTTCGCCAACCTCCCCAGGACAGTCAGGATCCACGATGCCGACCCGCCAGGGCTCGCCCAACAGGCGGGTCCCCAAGGCTCTGGGTTCGCCCATGTCGACGAGGCTGCTCGTGATGCCGCCCGCGCGCAGGATGTCCACGACTCGGTCGGTCACATAGCCCTGGGCGATCCCGTTCAGCGTCAGGCCCATGTCACGCCGCGCAAAGACAATCCGGTTAGAGTCAAATCTCACCCGGTCAAAGCCGACCCGCCCTAGGGCTTCACGAAGTTCGGGCTCAGGAGGCCCCTGCGGATCCGGATTAGGCTTTGAGAAATGGCCCCAGTATAGCGTCCAGAGGGGCTGGACGGTCGGGTCAAAGGCGCCCCCGGTCAGCTCCCACCACCGGCGACTCTCGCCGAGGAGCGCGACCAGGTCCGCTGGTGGAGCAACCAGGACGCCGTGCCGGTTCAGCGCCACCAGGGCAGAGTCTTCCCGGTAGAGGCTGAACACCGCCTCCAGCCGGCGCACCTCCGCGAGGGCGCGCTCGACGAGCCGCTCGGCGGCCGTGCGGTCGCGGTGATGAACCTGCAGCGTGGCGACGGCGCCCATGGCCTCTCCCCGCCAAGTCACGAGGTGGGCGTCGGCCTGGGCGGCACGGTTGAACCGCACGAGCCCCAGGCCCGCCGCTGCCGCCGTGATCCCAATGAAGCGCCTGCGGGAGAGGAGGGGCATCTCGAACTCCTAATGGACATGGCCGGTCTGTGAAGCGGAGGGTGCGGCGCGGTCGGCATGATCGCCATGACCTCCTAGTGCCTCATCCGTCCCAGACTCTTGCTCCACTGAGCCTGTCAGCCCGGCCGTGCCGCCGAGGACATAATCCTTCGGAACATCCGCGAAGGCGACGACGTGCCCGCCGTTCTCGGCCGCGAACTTGTCGGCCGCCGCCTTGTCGGAAAACGGTACCGCCTCCTCGCCGCCCATGCCGCCCTGCATGCGGCTGCCAATCACAAACGAGGCTTGCCTCGCGTCGACCCAGTTCGTTGCTCCCGGCTCGTCCCAGTTCGGCGCCTTGGCCATGTCGGACACGTAGATCGCGCGGATGTCCTTGGGCTCCTCGGGCAGCAGGGTGAACGAGATCGCGTCGCGTGCGGAGGAGAACCAGACCGCTTCCTTCTGGCCTGCCAGAATGATCTGCCCCTTGGGTCCGGGATGCTCCATCACGTTCATGCCGCAGTAGCGGCCGATGGCCGAGCCCGTCATCTCCTGTGGCGGCGGCGGGGCCTCAGCCGTCTTCTGCTCGGTGCACCCGGATAGCAGAAGCCCACCGGCAAGAGCTGCGAGGAGGGCGATCGTTCTCATAGTTCTCTCCTGGAGAAGGCGAGCGCCGCGAGGCTGAGCGGGACGAGGGCCCAAGCGGCCAGCGCGGCGAGAAGGACGGAGGGGCTCAAGGTGGCGGTCTGCGCCACCCCGGCCATGCCCGAGAAGGCGCCCACGCCCGCTGATCCCGTCAGATTGAACAGGCGATAGGCATCGGCGGGGTTGAGCAGCAGCAAGGCGTTGAGGAGACCTCCGGAGAGCGTCTGCCCCTGGTCAACCACGAGCAGGCCGAGCAGCGCCATGTCATAGATCAGCACGAACACCAGCCAGATGCCGATGGCGATGCCGGCGGCGGTGCCGCGCTCGCGGACAAGCGCACTGACCAGGTAGCCAACTGCGATGAAGGCGGCGCCGAGCAGGATCGAGGAGCCGATCATCGAGGCAAAGGCCATCCAGCTCTCCGCATCGATGGCCACGCCAGTGACCGCCAGCGCCCCAGCCGCGGCGCCGTAACCCAGGAGCGTCGCGAAGGCGAGGATGGCAAGATGGCCGACGAACTTGCCGAGCAGCACCTGCCAGCGCCCGACCGGGTAGCTGAGCAGCAGCAGCATGGTGCCGCGCTCCATCTCGCCGACAATGGCATCGTGCGAGATCAGCAGCGCGATCAGGGGGAGCAGGAAGATCGTGAGGCTGGAGAGGCTCACGATCACCACGTCGAGGGCCCGCACGCCGACAGTGCCTGTCGGCGCGCTGCCGAGGAAGGTGAGCGACAGGGCAAGACCCGCGAGCAGCAGGGTGGTCGCGAGGACCCAGCGGTTGCGCAGGCCTTCCTGGATCTCCTTGCGCGCGACGATCAGGATGTTTCTCATCGCTCAGCCTCCTGCGACAGAAGGAAGTGGGCATAGAGCTCGTCAAGGGTCGGCGGTACCACGTCGAGGTCCTCGACCGGCGCCCCCTCGTCAGTGGCGCGCCGCAGCACCTCGATCTTGCGTTCGGGTGCAGCGTCGATCTCAACCATGTGGCCGTTGACGCGACGCCAGCCGTCGACCGGCCCGAGCCAGTTCGGCACGTTGGCCAGCCCCACGTCCGTGACCCTGAGGCGGATGCGCGTCGGCAGACGCGCAATGCGGCGCAACTCGTCAAGCGTGCCGTCCGCGACCTTGACGCCGCGGTTCATGATGATCACCCGCCCGGCACGCTCCTCCAGCTCGGTCAGGGCATGCGACGATAGGAGCACCGTCGCACCGCGCCCGCGCAACTCCTCAACGATCTCGTAGAAGCTGTGACGCAGAGCCGGGTCGAGGCCGGTAGTCGGCTCGTCGAGCAGGAGCACGCGAGGCTCGCCAAGCAGCGCCTGGGCGAGGCCGAGGCGCTGGCGCATGCCTTTCGAGTACGTGCCGACGCGCCGATTGGCGGCATGGGTGAGGCCGACGCGGTCGAGAAGCGGCGCAACGGTCTTGGTGGGCTCGCGCTTGAGACGGGCGTAGAACGCGAGCGTTTCCTGTCCTGTCAGGGCTGCATTGAACGAGACGTTCTCGGGTAGATAGCCCAACCGCCGCCGGGCCTCGAACTCGCCTGCGGCCGGATCATCACCAAGAACGGCGATGCTGCCGTTGGTGGGCCGGATCAGGCCGAGCATGAGCTTCATCAAGGTGGTCTTGCCGGCGCCGTTGTGACCAACGAGCGCTACTGTCTCGCCCTCGGGCAAATCAAACGAGACCCCGCGCACCGCCTCGACCTTGCCGAAGTGCTTGACGACGTTCCTGATCTCGACGGTTCCGGTCATGGCTGGCCTCCTTCCGCAACTGTCTTGGGACGCGCGGGCGGCGCCATGAGGGGATGGCTGTCGACCACGCCGCCTGGCAGCAGGGCCGGGAACTGCGCCTGCGCCCAGCGGATCACCTGCATGGCGGGGCTGTTCATGAGCACCTTCGCCTGCGGCGCAGTCCAGAGCACCTTGTCGACCAGGTCATTTGGGCGATAGGCGCTGTCGCCCAGCCCGTCGCCATTGAGGTCGAAGGCCGGGTTGTCGCTCCAGTAGTTGCCGCGCCCGTCCTTGGACCAGTCGAGATAGCGCGTGCTGACGTACTTCACCTGATTGCGATTTCTGATGAAGGCGTTGCCAACCATCTCGTTGCGCTCGGACCCGGCGGTGAAGTGGATGCCGATTTCGCAGCCTTCAAACCAGTTGTCGCGGAAGCGGTTTTGGTTGGCATTGTAGATGAACACGCATTTGGTCGGACCGGGCCTGGCGTCGGCACCCTGGGCCACCTCGCCCGCGTCCGGCGTCGGCAGGCCATGCTCCTTGTCGTCCCTGGAGCGTGTGCCCGCTGTCGTCCACCGCTTGGCCGGCTGAAGCCGGCCCAATACGGTGTTGCCGGTGATCTGCGACCCATTGGCGTAGTTGAACAGGAAGCCGTGGTCGCGGTCGCCGTCCGAGACGTTGCCGCTGACCTTCAGGCGGTTCGAGAACATCAGCGCGTACCCGACGGCGTTGTTGATCGACACGTTGTCCGTGACCTCGCTGTCGTTGGTGTACATGTAGTGAATCGCAAAGCGCAGGTCGCGGAAGCGGTTGCCCGAGAACACATTGCGCTTGCTGGTGATCACGAAAATCCCGTCCCGCCCGTATCGGACGCTGTTGTCGAGCACCTTGGCCCCGGTGGCATTCCAGACCGAGATGCCGTTGCCGGCCTCGTTCAGGCGACCTTCTTCGATGCCGATGATCGTGTTTCCCTGCGCGACGGCGTTCTCTGCCCCGTGCAGGTAGACGCCGTAAAGATTCCCCTCGATCCAATTGCCGTCGACGACGGCGCCGGCCGCCGATTTCTCAACGAAGACGCCGGAGTCCATCTTTTCGAGATCCCGGCCCGAACCGCGGATGGTCAGCCCGCGCACGACGGCTCCCGGAGCCGACACCGTGACGACGCTTCCCGTGCCTGACCCGTTGAGGATCGCGCCGGCCTCGCCCTCCAGCGTCACCTCGCGCGTGACACGGATGGGACCGCGATGCTCGCCGCGCTTGAGGACGATCACGTCGCCATCGGCGGCCGCGTCGAGGACCTCCTGAAGCCCGTCGTCCGTCGAGACAGCGATCCGCTCCGCCCAAGCGGGCAGGGTGAGGCTGGCGGCGAAAGTCGCCGCCAGCCCTAAGCGCACAATGGTGCGAACGCTTGCCATGTCGTCAGGTCGCCTGCGGCTCGACGAACATCCGGCCCTTCATCTCCATGTGCATGGCATGGCAGAACCAAGAGCAGAAGTACCAGTACACGCCGGGGCGGTCCGCAGTGAACGTGACAGAGGCCGTCGCCTGTGGCGCCACCTCCATGTTGATGCCGTAGTTGACGATGGCGAAGCCGTGCGTCAGGTCTTCGACGTCATCGATGTTGGTGACGAACACCGTCACCTGGTCACCCTGCTTGACCTGGAAGCTCTCCAGCCCATAGGCCGGCGCGGACGAGGTCATGTAGACCCGCACTTTGTTCCCGTCTCGGATAACCTTCGAATCCGTCATGAGATCAATGCCGTCGGCCCTGGCCTGCTGCACCGCGTCCGCAAAGAACGGATCGTCACGTTTCCAGGTGTGCAGCGGGTTGATCTTCGAGCGGTGGACGATGGTGGCGTCATGTGGCTCGGCGAAGCTCGGGCTGTCATGCACAAGCACCATCCGGTCGCCTGAGATGTCGATGAGCTGGTCGTTCTCGGGCTTGAGCGGTCCCACGTTGAGGTAGCGATCCTTCGAGAATTTGTTCAGCGAGATCAGCCACTTGCCATCCGCCTCCTTGGTCTGGCCCATGGAGGTGTGGTTGTGGCCGGGCTGGTAGTGCACGTCGAGCTTCTGAAGGACCGGGTTGACCTTCTCGCCCGCAAATGCACGCTTGGCCAAGTCGATGTTCCACTTCACCACTTGGCTGTCGAGGAACAGCGTCGTGTAGGCGTTGCCCTTGCCGTCGTAGGCGGTGTGCAACGGACCGAGGCCCAACTCGGGCTCGGCGACGACCACGTCGCGCGGCTTGATCTTATCGTCGAACAGGTCGTCGAGCTTGCGCGCGTCGAAGACCGTGACTGTCGGCGACAGCTTGCCATTGGCGACGAAGTGAATGCCGTCCGGGGCCGTGTTGATACCGTGCGGGCTGTTCGCCACCGGAATGTAGCGTGTGTAGGGCGAGCCGTGGCGACCGTCGAGGACGGGCACGCCGCCGATCATTTCGGCCTTGCCAGCCTTCACTGCCTCCTCAATGCGCTTGAGGTTGAACACGACGACCCAGTCCTGCTCCTTGGCCATCATCTCGGCGAGGGTGACGCCTTCCTCGGAGTTGTAGCAGGTCGCCCAGGAGTACTTGCCCTGGTAGTCGGCATCGGTGTTGTCGAGATTGCCATCGACCCTGATCTGCCAAGCCACCTTCATGGTGTCGCCGTCAACCGCCGTGTAGATCGACGAGTACTGCTTCGGATCGTCCAGGATCTTGCCGTCGTTCGGGATCGGCACCCGGTCCTCGCCGTTGCAGAACACGTAGCCTGTGCGCGGATACTTCTGCACACGCAACCCATGCACGGTGTGCTGGTTAGGCAACTGGAGGATCTTGTCGCACTTCATCACATCGAGGCGGATGCGGGCGACACGAGTGTTGAGCTTGTCGTTCACGAACAGGTAGCGCCCGTCGTAGGTGCCGTCGGTGAAGGACAGGTGCGGGTGATGCAGGTCGCCGGCGGTGTAGATGCCGCCCTTGTCCTTCAGGTACTCGACGGTCTGGGGCGTCAGGCCCTCGGTGAGGATCTTGCGGCTCTGGTCCGTCAGACCCCAGCCGGTGGCGCTGTCGCGGTTGAACACGGGAATGCGCATCAGCTCACGCATGGAGGGCAGGCCGACGATGCGGACCTCGCCGGTCTGGCCGCTGGAGAAGAACACGTAGTACTCGTCGAGCTCGCCCGGCTTGACCTCGGTCTTGTTGGCAGCAGCAGGCCGCGCCGCTGGAGCGGCGGGGGCGGTCTGCGCCTCCGCGGGCGTGATCACGCCCGTGTCGTTCAGGGAGATACCGCCGGCAACTCCCGCCGCTCCGGCGGCCGCGGCAGCTGCAGTTGTCCCGAGCACCTGACGCCGGCTGAGACCATTTTTCTTTTCTTCCTGTGACACGTGAGCCTCCTTGTACTTGCTCATGAAGCGGTTGTCGGGACGTCGGCCGTGGTCGGCGCGTCAGCGGGCGTTCCGATCACCTTGCCCTTGTGGGTGATGATCGGTTTAGCAGGACCCTGGCTGCCGTCTTTGATCTGGCGCATAGACGGGGAGGAAAGCGCCTCGCGCTTCTCGCGCTTCAGCCGCACCTGGATCATGTGCGGGCAGCGCTGATCGTCGTGGTACAGCTCCTGGCAATGCATGCAGTAGATGCACTCGTTGACGTTGATGAAGCCCTCCGGGTGGATCGACTGCACCGGGCATTCCTTGGCGCAGCGTTGGCAGGGTGAGCCGCATTCCGGCCAGCGCTTCAGCCACTCGAACATGCGGATCTTGCCGGGAATGGCGAGCGCGGCGCCGAGCGGGCAGAGATAGCGGCAGAAGAAGCGCTCGATGAACAAGCCGATGGACAGCAGCGTCAGGGCATAGATGACAAAGGGCCAGCCGCGCACGAACTTCAGGATGATGGACGTCTTGAACGGCTCGACCTCGGCGAAGACCTCGGCGAGCGCGACATTGTAGAGCGAGAGGCCGAACAGGCCGAGGAAGATCACGTACTTGATGGGCCACAAGCGCTCGTGCAGGCCCCACGGAACGGTGACCTGCGGCACTTTTAGCCACTGGGCGATATTATTGGTCAGCTCCTGGAGCGCGCCAAACGGGCAGAGCCAGCCACAGAAGGGGCCACGACCCCAGAACAGCAGCCCCGCCGCGACCGCCGCCCACAGGATGAAGATCAGCGGGGCCGCCAGGAAGAACTCCCAGTTGAAGCCTGTGATGAGCGAATTCGTGAATGTGAGGACATTGACGACAGAGAGCTGCGCATTGGCGTACCAGCCGAGCCAGACGAGGGTGAACGTCAGATAAGCGCGGCGCACCCAGACGTAGACCGCGGGGCGGCGCACCAGGGCATCCTGGAAGAAGAAGATCGCCGTAAGGACGAGCAGGGCGACCGCGGCGATGCCGATGGAGACGGTGTTGGTCTTCCAGATCTTGAGCCAGAGCGGCTCCTCGACCTCGCCCGCGGCAAGAGCATCCGCGTCATTCAGCGAAGTTGCGGCGGGAGCGGGCGCGGCGGCCTGGTCCTGCGCCTGCTGAGCAGGAGCAGGACCGGCTTGACTCGGCGCTTGCGCTTGCTGCTGGGTCGGAGCGGGTGGCGGGGCAGGCTGTTCGATGCGCAGGTACTGGTCGGGCAGGGTGTATTCGAGATTGTAGGTCAGGAAGGCCTTGTCACGTGCGCCAACGTTGCGCTGCACGAGCAGTTGCAGCTGCCACGCCTCGGTGAGATCAAGCTTGAAGTCCTCCGGCACCACGAAAAGGGCGATCTCGCGCAGGGCCGGAGCCCCCGCCGCGGCGAGGTCACCAAGGCGGGTGTGGTTGCGGTCACGGAAGCGTGTGCTCTGGCCTTCCTGCAGCAGCTCAATGCGGTCGAAGATGCCGCCGCGGACATAGCCCGACCCCTTGAACGAATAAGCCCCCTCACCAGCCACCACGATGGCCTGCTGGTCCGGCTTCAGCCGCGCCTTGAGCTGATCGTAGCCAGCATCGCCGAGCAGGCTGC
Organism: Microvirga yunnanensis; assembly: GCF_025460875.1. Taxonomy (NCBI): domain Bacteria; kingdom Pseudomonadati; phylum Pseudomonadota; class Alphaproteobacteria; order Hyphomicrobiales; family Methylobacteriaceae; genus Microvirga; species Microvirga yunnanensis. The sequence continues at coordinate 14,985 of NZ_JAMXFI010000012.1, read as the reverse complement.
GCCCGATGGTGGGCACGCTCACGGGGGCGAGATAAAGGTCGATGAAGGTGTCGGAGGGATCGTTCGTTTCGGCGTTGTTGGCCGCCCCCTGATTCCCGGCCTTGGAATAGGCCTCGTTGACATCGCCGACGGTCAGCGACAGGCGACGGACCGAGCCATCGCCAAGAAGCGTCTGCCAATCGCGACTCTCGCTCTTCGACAGGTCCACGGTTTTCACGGCGGCCGGTGCCGGTGCGGTCGCTCCTGCCACTGCTCCGCCAGTACCCAGGCGGCCGCTGCGGATGAGCCGCACGGCAGAGCGCACGATGCTGTCGCCCATGACGAGCACCGTCACGGTCGCGCCGCTGACGATGTCGACCTGGGGCGGCCGCTCGGCTCCGGTCGCCACCGGCTTCATGTCCCTGCCGACGAGCGTGTTCATGGCGGCGACGATGCGGCGCTCCGGGATGCCGATGAGGACGATAGGTTCCTTGTGGTCAACGAGCTTGATTCCGGTGATCACGCCGTTCGGATCGATGCCGACCAGGATCTGGATTGGCTTGCCGGAATAGCCGGTCGCGCCGGTGAAATCGGAGTTCAGGTAGATGTAGCCGAGCAGGCGGTCGCCCTGATAAGCGGGGACGAGGGGTGGGTCACCCTGGGGTAGGCCGAACCGGTCGGCACCCGGGTAGAATTCGGCGGGTTGTGCCTTTGGGAGGAATTCCTGCACACGTCCTGTCGCGAAGGCCTGCCCTGCGCAAGACAGGAGGAGAAATATCCCTAGCAGAATTACCATTTGCACGCGATGCGAAACAGTATCTGTGAAGCATTCGATGGAGCGTGAGAGTTGTTTTTGGGACAATACGAAGTCGTCCTGTTTCTAGCGTGGCTACTCGACAAAAATAGAGTCCAACCCGCGCAGCGCGGATACGTTCCGATAACGCGAGGAACTTTTGCAGCCCGTCCTGCATGCGTCCGAACAGGACTGTTGCTTTATACGACCCTTAGCCCCAGCGTTCTTTGCGCTAGATCAAAGACATACACAGACGCGTTCTGCCAATTTGCACCCCCGATTTCGATCATGCGGAGCACCAGATGCCGCTGCTCAAGGATGAACCGCCGGATGCCGTGAGATCCCTGGAGGAGCTCTTTGCCATCGCCGCTGCGATGGAGCATGAGGCTGCGACCCGCTACGCTGAGATCGCGGAGCGGATGCGGCGGGAGGGCAATCCGAAGCTGGCGGATGTGTTCGAGCGCCTCTCTGCCGACGAGCAGGGCCATCTCGACGGCGTCGTGCATTGGTCGCAGAAGACCAAGGGCCACGACCCCGATCCGGCGCGGATCCGCTGGGAGCTGCCGGAGACCTTCGACGACGAGGGCGCGGCCACCACGGATCCCAAGCTGCTGGGCGCCTACCGGGCGCTTTCGATGGCGGTGCGCAACGAGGAGCGCGCCTTCGCCTTCTGGAGCTACGTGGCCGCCCATGCGCGGGTTCCCGAAATCCAGCGCGCGGCCGAGACGATGGCGCATGAGGAACTTGGACATGTGGCGACCCTGCGGCGGGAGCGCCGCAAGGCCTTCCATGCCGAGCGCAGGCCGCTGGGGCGCAGACAAGCGGATGACGACGGTGGAAAGGACCTTGCCGCTCTGGAGCGGCGGCTCGCCGATCTGCTCGATCCCCTTGCTACCCAGGCGTCGCCGCAGGAAAGAGAGCGCCTCGAGGGCTTCGCCGCAGAGGCGCGGCGGAATGCGGACGAGCTTGCACAGTCACTCATCGCCATGCCAGGGGACAGATCCATCGCTGGGCCGCCTGACGACCCCGTGGCGCTCGCCGAACTGCTCACGGACCGCTACCTCGAAGCCGGCGATGCCCTACGGGATGAAGAGGCGCTGAGGCGGGTGCAGGCGATGGCCGGGCGCGCCATCGCTCGCCTTGCGTGGCTGCGGTCCGATCTGCCGGAACTGCAGAAACGCTGATAGGAAAGCCCAGCGGGCTCAGGGCCGGATCGTGAGGGTTCCTGCAAGACTCGCTTTCTCGAAGTCGTTGATGAGGATCTCGACCCTGATCTGCCAGGGACCGGCCATCGGCAGGACCAGTCCATCGACCTGCCAACCATCCCGGCCCATGTTCTGGGCCTGGCGGGCAATGGGCTCGATACCCACGTCGGGCTTGGCGAGGATGAGTGTCACCTCCTTGGGGCGCACCGGCTCGGCGCGTCCGGACGCGACCACGATGCGGGCCCGCGTGGCGCTGGCCCGACCCGACAACAGGGTGACTTGCGCCATGAGCGTCGGGGTGTGCAGATGGACGCTGGCTGATGCGACCGCCTCGGTCGCCGGGGCCAGCGCCCGAGGCGGCGGGGTGAGGCGCCATAGGCCCACCAGCGCCAGGATGGCCGTGGCGAGCACGATTTCGGCTGCGACCGAGCGCACGAGCCACTTCCCCCTAGGGCCATCAGTGGCCGCCAGGCTTGGGGTGAGCCAGATCCGGTTCACGGCTGCCAGCCCGAGCAGCCCTGCAACGAGCACCAGCTTGGCGATCAAAACCTGTCCATACGCTGTTGCAATCAGGTTGGCGGGCGTCTCCACCTGAATCAGCGCCAGAAGGAGACCGGTCAGCGTTAGCACGGCGACGGCCACGAGGGCACCGTTCGAGAACCGCCGGATGGCCGGAAGCGCGCGGACGGGCGCCTGCCGGACCATGAGGGACAACGGGATCAGAGCGCCTACCCAGTAGGCAACGCCGACACCGTGCAGGAACACGGCGGGGCGGGTCGCCCATTGCGGGGCGGCGGCACTGGCATGGCCGCTCAACGCCAGGGACAGGCCGACCCCGGCCAAGGCGGCGAGGCTGCAGGCCCATCGCGAACCTGGGGACCCGCGCAGCCCCAACCACGCGACCAGGACAGCGGCCACGCCGGCGGCGGCGGCCGGCCCGAACGAGGTTCGCCACCCGGCCGTCCATACAGCCAGCCTTGCCAACACCGTAAGCGGCTCGCCAAGGGCGTCGACGCCCTGAAGCCCCAGGGACAGGACCGCCGCAATGGCGCCGATCGCAAGAAAGCCGACAAGGCAGCGTTCCGCTTTGGCTATCGGCAGGTCCGGGGCCACCCAGGCCATGAAGAACGCGCCCCCGACCCCCACAAACAAACCAAGGTAGAGGGCCACCCGGGCGAGCCAGAGGACGGGCTGGACACCTGGGGCACCCTCAGCGGCGGGACCGGCGCCCGAACCGGTCGGGGCGCCTAACGAGAAGACCACCGAGCCGCTGATCGGGTGGCCGTCGCCTGATATCACGCGGTAACTGAGGATCTGACTGCCCCGGGGCAGATCCGGCGGCATCGCGATGCCGATCTCCCCGTTGCTGGCCGAGGCCGCCAAGTCGCGGTGGGTGCGGCCGCGCGCATCCGTCAGAGTGACCACCAGCAGGGAAACCGGCTCGTTGAAACGCAGGCGCACCATCGCTGGGGCCTGCTCCATCACCGCGCCATCGGCGGGATGGGCCTCGACCAGCGCCGCATGCGCGAGGGCACTCTCGCGCCCGCCCAGGATCGCGAGCGTCAGCCAGAGCATGAGGAGGAGCGCGTGCTTCATGGCGGCACGGGGAGCCCTCTTCGAACGGCTCCCCGCTCCCTCGTCAGTGGGTGGCCTTGGCCGGCAGGAGCTTCAGCCCCGGTGCCGGATACTGATAGTCACCGGCGCTCTTGCCCTCGGCCGGGATTTCGATCCAGCGGTCGGCCTTGCCGCCACTGCATTCCTGCACGACGGGGAAGTACAGCATGGCGTCCGGCTTGAGGCTATCCGTCAAGTAGGCGCGGAAGACGAACTCGTCGTAGTGCTCGTCGGGCAGCTTGCCCGTCCAGACGATCTCCCGGACGCCCTCGGACATCGCCGTCCCGTAGTAGTCGTAGGTCTTACCGTAGGGTGCCTTGACGGTCTCCAACTCCCACCCCGGCTTGGGCATAGGCTTGACGCTGATGACGCCATCCGGGATGCGCACCCGCAGCTTCAGGGTTGGCGCCCCTTCGCAGCCATGGCCAACGCGCAGCACCGCTTTGTAGGTGGAGGCGGCGGGGGCCTGCTGCGCTTCAAGGGTGGTGTGGGCCAGCGCCGGGCCGGCGAGCGCGAGGAGAGCGGCGGCGGCAAGCACCCCGCGAAGTAAGGTCGTGGTCATAGCTTTTCCTGTCGGATTGAGGGCTGTTGCGGATCGGAGGCTTCAAGCCAGCGCGGGCGGCGCCCGGGCTCCGACAGGAGGGAGTTGGGGAATTCTCGCCCCCGCCATGGGGCGGCGGGTGCCATAGACGGCAGCATGGGCCTCCCGCCGGGGCAGGTAAGTCAAGATGTGATCAATGGGCGGGCCGGGCAGCCCCGGGCAGACGCTGAGAATGCAACATGGCGGCTTGTGTTCAGGGCTCTTGGTAGGGCCGCCCGCATCGCGCTCGGCGGTTGACGCCGCATGATGGGTGTGGACTTGGGCGGCTTCGCCGTCGGGCGCGAGCGGGCCCAGCGTACCAAGGGCCATGAAGACGATATGGAGGGCCAGCGCGAGGGCGGAGACAAGCGCCGTCGCCTGCCGCCTCCATCTCGCGCTGTGCTCGATCCATGTCATGGCGGGCTACCTTGGCCTGTGCTGGGGTGGCTCAACGTGAACCGGATCCGCGTTCGCACGGTTTCGCCGGGCGAGCAGCCTTGCAGTCATTCCGCGAAGCGCTGGTCAGGCTGGCGGCGAACCCGGCAAGGGCGAGGAGCGTGAAGACCCCGCTGCCCATCCGTCCGGCCTCCCAGCCAGCGAGTCCGGCCCCCACGCGAAGGGCCACAGACGCATGCAACAGGAGCAGTGGCGCGTAGAGGACTGGGGCATAGCGCACCCGAATTCGCGCGACCGCCGGCAGGATGATAAGCGCATGCCCGAACACCATTGAAAGCGCGAAGCCGATCAGGATCGCATGCAGCGCAACGTCATAGCCGAAGGCGGTCTCATGGGGCGGCAACGCCATCAGAACCGCGCCGGCCAAACCCAGCCAGGCATAACCGGCCAGCATGCAGGCCGCCATGAAGCGGGTCTGACCGGACCGGCGGATATTCAGGCGCGCAATGTCGTGCACGAGCAGCCCCAAGGTGGTGACGAGCAGGGCGAGCCCGAACAGGACCGCACCGTTCTCGGTTATGAGGCCATTCTGGGCTCCGACAGCCAGCAGGCCGACGGCGAACAGGAACAGGGCCTCGCCGCCGCGCCGCTGCGGCAGCAGGCGGCTCAACTCCAGCCGTTCGCCGGCGATGGTCAGCACCAGGAAGGCCAGCCACCAGCCCACCAGGTCCGGAACCGAGCCCCCCAGAAGCCACAGGAGGTTTCCGGCCAGCCATGCCAGTGCGCCGAACAGAAGGGTCCCGGTGAACAGGGCCGGCTGCTGGATCGTGATCAACAGCGATGTCCCAGCCAGCACCATGGCCGCCGCCACGTAGGCCCCGGCCCCGGCGGACTCCGGCGCGCCGGCGAGCAGGAGCAGCGTGCCGAACCCGGACAGTGCCGGGGCGGCGTAGCTCCAGCCCCGGCCGAGCGCGACGGCGCGCTCCAGGCTGATCAGCGTTCCGAACAGGCCGGAGATCATCAACGGGCCATGCAGGGCCGCGAGGGAGCCGCCGGCGGGCAGCGCCAAGCCGAGCCGCCCGAGGGCTCCGTATAAGCCGGCAATCAGGCCAAGCGCCCCAAGCGCCAGAAATGCCAGCCGCAGCTCCAGCCGAGGCCTGGTGCCCGTCAGGGGCAGGGCGGCCGATGGGACTATGTCAGACATTGAATTGATTCTCCTGACGCGCGCATTCGGAGGCACGGGTGGCCGCCGTTCCGATCTGACGGCGGCTTCGGGGCATCATGCGGCTTCCCGCGGGGCGCGGCCCATCAGCTCCTGCCCCCGCGGGGTGATGCGGTCGGGCGTCCAGATCGGGCTCCACACCAACTCGACGGCGATCCGCGGAGCATCCGGGAAGCGGCGCACCAGGCGCTCGCGAGCATCCTCCAGGATCATCTCCCCAAGCGGGCAGGCCCGCGTCGTCAGGGTGAGCGCTACGTCAATGCTATCGCCGCCGCGCTCCGCCCGGTAAACCAGGCCGAGGTCGACCACGCTGAGGCCGATCTCGGGATCCATCACCTCCTGAAGGCAGTCGAGGACATCGGGGTCGAGGGGTTGGGACGCGCGGGGCATGGCTTTCCTCCTTGGAGCGGCCAGACCTTCGCCGATAGAGCCAATCTTCTCTTTGACCCGGCGCAAACTTCCCCACGAAATCCTGCCGGCCAGCGGCGGAGTATCCTGGCGAGCCATCCGCTCAGCCATTCCCATCCCCTGCCGCAAGACCAGCAGCCCAGGGTGGTGCTAGGTTCCCTAGCGGGATGAGCCTTCGGCGAGGACGAACAGTTTGTGTGGCTCGCGAACGACGATCCTTTGCCGTCCACCCTCGACCAGCCCCTGGCTCTCCCAGGCGCTCAGGACGCGGCTCACGGTGTGCAGCGTGGCGCCGGTCATCTCGGCGACGTCTTGGCGCGTGATCGGAAAATCGATCTCAACGCCGGCCTCGACCTTGCGGCCGGCCTGCTGCGCGAGCCGAAGCAGCGTGTGGGCGATGCGGCGCTCGACCTGCTCGGTCGACATCTCGACCACGCGGGTGTGGGCGTCCTGGAGCCGGCTGCCCACGGTCTGGAGGGTGTTGGTCGCCAACCCGGGGTGGGTTGCCACGAGGCGGGGCCATGCGGCTGAGGGCCAGACCAGGGCGATGCTGTCCACAACAGCGTGAGCCGTCGCTGGGTAGGTTTTGCGGCCTATGGCCATGGCGACGCCGAACACCTCGCCCGGCGCAACGAAGCGGACCACCACCTGCTGCCCGTCGGGCGTGAGCTTGAACACCCTCAAATGCCCGTGGAGCAGGATGAAAAAGGAGTGGGCCTCCTCGTCCTGCTGGAACACGTTGGTGCCCTTGGGATAGCGCACCGACTGCGCCTCCTGGAGCAACTGGTCGATCTGCTCCGGGGCGAGGCCGGCGAAGAGCGGGAGTCCTTCGACGAGGGATCGGTCAACGCTGGCCATGCCACCTGCCTTGTCCTGAAATGGGCCACGGGCGCGGCACCAACGCCGCCCCGCCGGATTAGGATCCGTCCAGTTTAACAGCCAAGCATTATGATCTGTTCGGGCGGCTTGGGCCAAGGGGGACCAAACACAAAGTGGGTCTTTGTTGTCTCTTTGGTGGCGCCGCCTTGGTAGGTCCTAATGCTCCGTCAGGGATGGGCCGGTGCGCAACTTCGGCGCCACCAAGTGCCATCCTATTTGCTTCAGCGCAAACAAGCTTCCACTCCTATCCTGCCTTCTGAGCAAAAACGCCGACTGTTTGCGCAAGATCAAACACGGTCTCACTAGCGAGGCGTATCACATCCTCACGAGCTTCGGATCGGGGCTCACAGAATTTTACATTGCAACAGGAGACAATCATGCGGAAGGTCATTGTGCTCGGCGCCATCGTGGCAGCCCTCGGCTTCGCGGGTGCAGCCGGGGCGGCCGAGGTCGAGGTGAAGATGCTCAACAAGGGCACTGAGGGCGTCATGGTGTTCGAGCCGGCGCTGGTGAAGATCAACCCGGGCGACACGGTGAAGTTCGTCGCAGCTGACAAAGGCCACAACGTCGAGAGCATCGAGACGATGCTTCCCGAGGGCGGCAAGACCTTCACCGGCAAGGTCAACGAGGAGCTCTCGGTCACCTTCGACAAGGCCGGTGTGTATGGCTACAAGTGCAAGCCGCACTACGGCATGGGCATGGTCGGCATGGTCGTGGTCGGCGACGCGACCAACGTGGATCAGGCCAAAGCGGCCACGCACCCCGGCAAAGCCAAGCAGGCCTTCGCCAACCTCTTCGACAAGCTCGCCACCACAACGACAGCGGCGAAGTGATGGCTTGAGTTCCTTGTCCCGCCGTCGCGATGGTTCCGTCGCGGCGGCGTCCTTGTTTCAAGGCATCCGATGGCCACGCTCGACATCAGCTTCAAGCCGGAACGCGCCCACCTGCGCAAGCCCAGGCGCGGGACTATCGCGGAGCGGGTTGTCCCCCAATCCGTCTCGGGCCGCTATCGTCGGCTGAAGTGGGCCGCGCTGATCGCCTGCCTCGCCGTCTACTACGTGCTGCCCTTCATGCGCTGGGCGCGTGGCCCGGGCCAGCCTGACCAGGCCGTGCTCTTCGACTTCGAGCGCGGCCGCCTCTATTTCTTCTTCATCGAGATCTGGCCGCAGGAGGTCTACTACCTCACCGGCCTGCTCATCCTGGCCACGCTGATCCTCATCTGGCTCAATGCCGTCGCAGGGCGCGTCTGGTGCGGCTACTTCTGCCCGCAGACGGTCTGGACCGACCTGTTCCTGCTCGTTGAACGACTGATCGAGGGCGATCGCAGGGAGCGTCTGAAGAAGCGGGGCGCTCCGCTGACCGCGCGGCGCCTGCTGGAGGTCGGCGTCAAGCATGCGATCTGGGTCGTCATCGCCATGGGAACCGGCGGCGCCTTCGTGCTCTACTTCGCCGATGCCCCGACGCTTCTTGTCGAACTGGCAACCGGGCAGGCCTCGGTCCTCTCCTATGCCTGGGTCGGAATCCTGACCTCTACTACCTACATCCTGGCCGGCTTCGCCCGCGAGCAGGTCTGCACCTGGATGTGCCCGTGGCCGCGTCTCCAGGGCGCCATCTGGGATCCCGAGGCGCTGACCGTCAACTACCGTGACTACCGGGGTGAGCCCCGCGGATCGGCCAAGAAGGCGGCCGAGCTGAGAGCGAAGGGCGAACCCGCGGGCGACTGCGTCGACTGCATGCAGTGCGTGAACGTCTGCCCCATCGGCATCGACATCCGCGAAGGCCCCAACTTCGCCTGCATCAACTGCGGCCTGTGCGTCGACGCCTGCGATGGCATCATGACCAAGCTCGGACGCCCACGCGGCCTCATCGACTATGAGGCTTGGACGAACATTGAGCGCGGCCATCGCAAGGAGTCGCCGCGCCGCCGGGTCATGCGCCCGAAAACCGTCGGTCTCGGCCTCTCCATCGTTGCGCTGATGGGCGCGATGGGGGTGAGCCTCTCGATGCGCAGCGATGCCAAAGTTACCGTAATCCATGACCGCAATCCCGTCGCGGTGCGGCTGTCTGATGGCCGGATCCGGAACGGCTACACAGTCCGGCTGTACAACAAGGCAGACGGCGAGCGGGACTTCCGGCTGGAGGTGACCGGGCTGCCGGAAGTCTCCATCGAAGTCGTCGGCGATGACGCGACGGTATCCGTCGCCCCCGACGCCACCCGCGAACTCCGTGTCCTCGTCTCCACTTCCGTGAATGACCGCCAAGCGGTTGCCTTTACTGCGACGGACGTCGCCTCGGGAGCGGCGTTCGTGGCGCAGGACACCTTCATTCCTGTCGAAGGAGGCCGATGATGGCTCCGATCCCACGCCTGCGCGGCTACAAGGGACTCGCGCTCCTCTCCTACGGCTTTCGGCCGTTCTTCCTGTTCGGTTCGCTCTACGCGGGGGTGGCCATCCTCGCATGGCTGCCGATGTTCTACGGCGAACTTGCGCTGTCGACCGCCTTTGCGCCGCGCGACTGGCACATCCACGAGATGCTCTACGGCTACCTTCCGGCCGTGATCACCGGCTTCCTGCTCACCGCAGTCCCAAACTGGACTGGACGCATGCCGCTCCAGGGGCGGCCGCTGCTCGCCCTCGTGCTGGTCTGGTCCGTGGGCCGGGTTGCCGTCACGACCTCGGCCTGGATCGGCTGGGAGGCCGCGGCGGTGATCGACAACGCATTTTTGCTGCTCGTCGCGGCGGCCATAGGTCGGGAGATCGTCAAGGGTAGGAATTGGCGCAACCTCAAGGTCCTCATCGCCCTCGGTTTGCTCCTTGCCGGCAACATCCTGTTCCACATCGAAGCGCATGTCCTCGGCGCCGCGGAGTACGGCATCCGCTTCGGCATCGCCGCCACGATGATGCTCATCATGCTGATCGGCGGCCGCATCATCCCGAGCTTCACCCGCAACTGGCTCGTGCGTGAGAACCCCGGCCGGCTGCCGGCGCCGTTCGGTCGCTTCGACATGGTGACCATGATTGCGGCAGGCATCGCCCTCGTGGTGTGGATCGTTGCACCTCGCTGGAGCATGACTGGAACTGCCCTGATCGCTGCCGGCGCTCTTCAATTGGTGCGGCTGAGTCGCTGGGCTGGGGATCGCACTTGGCGCGATCGGCTCATTTTCATCCTGCACGTCGCCTACGCCTTCGTCCCATTCGGCTTCATGCTGACGGGCCTCGCCTCGATGGGGCTTCTGTCGAGCGCTGCCGGAATTCACGCATGGTCGGGTGGTGCCATGGGGATCATGACCCTAGCGGTGATGTCTCGGGCAAGTCTTGGACATACTGGCCGTCCGCTGGTCGCGTCAGCGGCCCTGCAGGGGCTCTACCTCCTGCTTGTCGTCGGTGCACTTGCCCGGGTCTGCGCGGCCATGCATCCGGCTTGGAGCGATGCGCTGCTCCAGGTAGCGGGACTTGCATGGGCCGGAGCCTTCGGCGGCTTTGCCCTGGTCTACTGGAACGTGTTCACCCGGCCGCGTGTGACGTCCTAAAGCGAATGGAGTGGATGGGCACGAGTTGGACCGGTATCCGCCAACCAAATCCCCGCAGCGTGATCATCTGGCCCATGCGCTAGCCACACGAAGGAGATCCATGCTTCTGTTAGAACAGGCGCCAACGTCAAGGGGTGCTTTGACCGGAGGAATTCACGACAAGGGGCGCGGCCGGGGAGGTAGTGCGTTGGTTGAACCAGCTGGATGTGGCGATGATCCCTGGAGCGGCAGGCGCTTGCCCTTCGGCTTCACGATGGCCTTTCATCCGATCATCGACATCAAGCAACGCGCAGTCTGGGGTTACGAGGCTCTCGTTCGGGGAGAAGACGGTGAGTCGGCCGATGTCGTTCTCGGACAGGTTAACGATGGCAACCAGTACATCTTCGATCAGGCCTGTCGGATTAAGGCCATCGAGATGGCAGGCTGCCTATTCCCTCGCGACACTGACATGCGGCTTTCCATCAACCTCATGCCGAATGCGGTCTATGAGCCGGCCGCCTGCATTGCGGTTTCATTGGAGGCGGCACGTCACGTTGGCTTCAGCTCCCATCGCATCATGTTCGAGCTTACTGAGACCGAGCGTATTTCGGATCCCAGCCGTGTCAGCCGGATCTTGGCGGAGTACAAGCACCACGGGTTCATCACCGCCATTGACGACTTCGGAGCCGGTCATGCTGGATTAAGTTTGCTGGCGAACTTCCAGCCGGACATCATCAAGATCGACATGGAGCTCGTTCGAGGACTTCCCGCATCGAGGGCGCGGCAAGCCATCGTCGCAGGTGTCATGGGAATGGCGCGTGAACTCGGGCTTACGGTGATTGCCGAAGGAGTGGAGACCCACGCTGAGCTCGCGGCCCTGCTGGGCCTTGGGATCCGGCTGTTTCAAGGATACCTATTCACTAAGCCAGCCATCGCCCGGCTGCCACCGTTCAGGCTTCCCTGAGCACATTGAAATCACCAGACTTGCTATGGCGTCTCGTCCGCACCGATGCAGAATCCTCGTAGACGCTGTTTCAGTCCGATGCCGACACTCGCCGCGGGCCCGATGGGCCATTCACCGTACGGAACAGTCGGGGTTTCGGCTGGACAGCAATATCCTGTAATGAGGTAGGCATGAGCGGAGCTCTTACATACCACATATCCGACAGAAACTCCTGCCACGACAATCGGAACCCCAGCGAGAGTACCGCCTTCCAAAGGATACGTTCGAAACTGCAGCTTTGGGCGCAGGACAATCAAGACCAAATTTCCCTAAGAGCAGAGCGCCATACATCGTCACTGAGTTGCGCACAATCACCCTGTGGGGTCGGACAGGGGCTTTCCATCGCCTGACCTGGGAGAGCTCATATCGTAGATTTGCCCTAGTACCTGCGTGCCTGCACGACGGTGCTGGGATCGTGAGCCTCCCGGGAGCAGAAAGCCGCCTTCGCTGTATTCTTTGCCCTAGATCAAACCTGCACTCGTCACCGCTGAATAAACTGCGACTGATGATGTGACAGGGGTTTGAGCATGAATGGCAGAAGCGACCACCCCCTCCCTGTGTGGTGGCCCTGGTTCCTTGCGAGCATAGCAGTAATTAGCCTTGCCGTGTCCTCGCTGATTGGGTGAACGGTAAACCGTCTTCACACGTCAACCTTTGACAATAGAGCGGGGCCGCCACCTTCCAACCCTCGAGGCTTGTTGGTGCTGACTGGCTGAGTCGGAGGACAGGCCGTTTCGCAGCCCACTGAGCAGGCATACTTCTGGCCCTGTGCCTCGGTCATGATGGCGCAGCGCCTGGCGAGCTTGGCTTCTGCGCGCTCATGCATGACGAAGCCATTCCGCATCCTGAGAGGTGATGGCCGGGGCTTCGTTCACCTACCGAGGCCAGTTCGGGCAGGCTGATCATTGCCAGGCACACGGCGCGAAGCAAATCCACACAGTTTCGTGAGATCGGACCGGCCCTGTGGAACCACAGTTCTGACCGGACGTCTGTAGGAATGTCGCCTTGTATTCCTACGTGGAGGACTTTTCTCTATGCGTCGTGTTGGTCTGTTTGCCGCATCTTTGCTGGGTGCCCTCACATTCGGAGCCGGTTGGGCCAAGGCAGATCTGCTGATCACCGTCGACAAGACCACCCAGCGCATGTCGATCTCCGTGGATGGCCAGCCGCGCTATGCCTGGTGGGTATCAACGGGCAAGGCAGGGCATGAGACGCCCGTTGGCACCTTCTCGCCATCTCGCCTGGTGAAGGACCACGCCTCCAAGGAATGGGACAACTCGCCCATGCCGCACTCGATCTTCTTCACGCATCGGGGCCATGCCATCCATGGCAGCACCGCCACTCGCAATCTGGGGCGGCCCGCGTCGCATGGCTGCGTCCGCCTTGCGCCCGGGAACGCAGCGACGCTGTTCGCCCTCGTCCGGACCGAGGGCCTCGTAAAGACGAGGATTGTGATCCAGGGGCAGGAGTCGAGGAAACCCTCCGCACGGTCGGTCAAGCGGCAGCAGCCCAAGGCCCGGTATGCTGAACCGTCAGCTGGAGCGGGCTATTCGAGCTCTCAGTCGCGTCGCCCAGGGGCACTACGCCCTGCACCGGAGTATGAAGCGCAAGCCCGTTGAACACACAGGCGATTTTTGATTGGCAGTGAATCGTGCCCGCCCTCTCATCCCAAGACAGGCGCATACTTGGAACACCAAGTACCCTGCGATCTCAGCGATGGAGGCGCTAGCGGTCAGTGGTGCCCTTGGCTGCCCAGGGCCCCATAGCCGCGCAGATTGCCATACCGGTGGCCCGGACGGCTCACGGCTCGGCGAACCCTGTGGCGCGCATAGCCAAGGCGCCGGATCGCGGGTCACGGGTAAAGAACATTCCCCCGTGCCGCTCTGAATGTCCCGGGATATAGTCGAGGATCACCCGGCTGGTTTCGGCTTCCGCGCCTGCCGCGGACAGCTTGCCCTCAATCTCCACTTGCGCAGCGGCGTCGCCGGCGGTGTTGCGCGCCCGGAAGAGAACGCGGTAGCCGCCCTCCACCGGGGCCACGTTCCCGACCTCGACGGTGATCACGGGAGGCGTGCTTGCATCGTTGAACGCTTGCCAACCGATCACACCGAAGATGGCGAGGACGAGAAGCAGGCCGATGCCAGATGCAAGCCATTCGAGCCACGGCACCTGCTGCCCCGCCTTAGCGGGAGTGATGTCCTCTGCCTTGGATTCCCGGTTCATGATGATCTCACACCACCAACCGCGCCGTCGCGGCGCCCAAGGACGCAGGGAAGCCCAGCACCACCAGCATGTTCGCAATCTCGGCCATGGCCACCCCGTCCGTACGCCCGAAGCTCCAGAGCACGTAAAGGCTTACCAGAAGCGCAATGCCGTAGCCGACCACCGTGAAGTGCAGGAACGTCGACAGGAACGTCCCACCCTCGGGCCGGCTCTCCTGGCCGGAGAACCCGATGCTGTAGACAAAAACATGCAGCAGGATGATTGACAGCCCGCCCAGCGCCAAGGCGTGCCACGGCGTCATCTGAAAGGCGATCAGGACCATCTCCTCCGTTGGGGCCATGTTGAAGGCCAGGAACAGGGCGCCGGCCAGCATGAGAAAGAGCTCGCCGGCATAGCCGGCCTCCCGCTTGCGCTCCTCCTCGGCGTCCATGTCCTGCTCGTCACCGAGTTGCTTGCGACCGAGCATGGCTCCGATGCTTGCCGGCACGCTCTGCAGCGCCACCCGGCCGACAATATCGCCCCAGCTCATGTCGAAGGTGACCACCGCAAGCACCAGGAGCAACACCGCGGATGTGATCACGCCGACGCCGAAGGCGGCAAACGCGTCCATGGCGTCCTCCCTCAGGCTGAAGGTCTTTTCGAAGCCAGAGAAGTAGGAGAGGCCTACAAGCACCGCGAGGGTGAAGATCATGAGCAGCAGCAGCCGGCCGCGGCCCATGGCAAATCCCAGCGACCACATCTCCATGGTCATCAGCAACGGGATGCCGAAAATCATGGCGCCCCCGAAGGCCCGCGCCAACCCGATGGCATAGCGTTCGCTGGTCACGCGCACCCTTCCCCCTGCCTTACCTGACACATTCCATGGCCCACTTCATTCAGCCGTCCAAGCTTGGCTGAATGGGGAACCCGTCATTTGGAGCCGGGTTCCCGATCCGGACCGCACCCGCAGGGTTTTGCCTGGACAGGCCGGAGGAACGGATCGGACTGGCAGCCAATTCGGTCGAGGCGTTTCAGGAGGCTCGGCCTGCCGCTGGGTAGACGATCCCGCCAGGGGAGGAGCGGGCACCAGGCGTCAGCGACGCCGGCTCGATCTTGCCGGGTCCAAGGATGTGGGACACGGAATGGCCGGAGGCGAGCAGATAATCGGTGATGATCCGGCGGTGGCAGCGCCACCA